>CAZESF010000049.1:0-6944 GCA_964515205.1 uncultured Planctomycetia bacterium | reverse complement strand
CTAAATAAATGAAACTTGAAGGATTACCCATTCTTCCTTTAAAATTACGATTGGCTGTAGATATCACTACCTCTCCGTCTGCAGGAACTCCCTGATGTGTTCCCACGCATGGACCACAACCAGGAGGTAAAATAATTGCTCCTGCCTCAAGTAAAACTTTTATGATTCCTTTTTTAAGAGCTTCTTTAAAAATTCTCTCTGATATAGGAGCTACTAATAATCTCACTTCAGGATGTACTTTTCTGCCTTTAAGAATATAAGCAGCTATTTCTAAATCCTCTAATCTTCCATTAGTACAGGTACCAATAAAAGCTTGATTAACCCTTTTTCCTTCTATCTCTTCTATAAAAACAGCATTATCTGGTGAGTGAGGCAAAGCAACCATGGGAGATAACTTAGAAATATCAAATTCTATTATTTTTTCATACTCTGCATCTTTATCTGGATAAACAGGCTTAATTTTTTTCATCCCTAATTTTCTCAAATAAAAAAATACTCTTTTATCAGGAAGCATTATGCCACATTTTGCCCCCAACTCTACACTCATATTAGTAATTGTAAAACGTGCATCCAAAGATAATTTCGCAATCACCTCTCCATGATACTCAATTGCCTTATAAGTAGCTCCATTAGCAGTCAGTTTACGTAAGATAAAAAGCATAATATCTTTGCTGAATACTCCTTTAGGAATTTTTCCTTTTATGATAAGCTTATAAGTAGAAGGAACACGAAACCAATTTTTCCCTGTAGCAACACTTACTGCTAAATCTGTAGATCCAACCCCTAATCCTACTGCTCCTAAAGCTCCACAGGTTGAAGTATGAGAATCTGCTCCCAAAATAAGACTTCCCGGCATCACCTTTTTCTCCTCAATTATAACCTGATGAGATATTCCTTTCCCAACATCATATAAAGATGCGCCAAACTTGGAAGAAAATTCTCTCATTTTAGAATGCACAAAAGAAACACCGGTATTGGGAGAAGGAGCATTATGATCAATAAATAAAGCATATTTTTTTGGATTTTTTAAGGAATTGCTTAACTTTTCTAAATTTTCCAAAACTAAGAGACTTGTTCCATCCTGAGAAAAACAAAAATCTACTTTACATATACAAAGATCACCTGCCTTAACCTTTTTTCTTTTTAAATTGTGTCTTGAAAAAATCTTTTCAACAATCGTCTGACCCATTTTTAAGAGGAAGATTTTCTTTTAAATAATCTCTTTATTCCTTGAAGGAAAGTTTTCTTCTGGGGTTGAACAATCTCTTGAGGAGGAACTTCTCTAACAACTTCTTTTTCCCTTTCTTCCTTTTTCTTTTTTTCTTTTTTCTCTTCCTTAACACGGGTCAGTTCCAATAAAGAAAGAAGGGCTCCATCTCCTTTGCGATACCCTATATTTACTATTCGTGTATAACCTCCACTAACGTCTTTAAAGCGAGGGCCTATCTCTTCAAATAATCTTTTAACTAATTTATGATCACACAAAATCTTGTAAGCTAAACGACGATGATGAAGCGAATCTTTTTTTGTCCATTCAATCAACTTATCTGCCCAACCTCTTATCCCTTTAGCTTTAGATTGAGTAGTTACTATTTTTTCGTAGATAAAGAGTGATCGTAAAAGACTTTTAATTAAAGCCTTTCTTTGTGCCCGCGAACGAGAAAATCTCTCACTTTTTTTTCTATGCCTCATAACATCTGTAGTTTTTTGCGATCTACATTCATTCCTAAGGAAAGCCCCATGCTTTTAAGTAAGTTTACTATCTCATTTAAAGATTTCTTTCCAAAATTTTTATAAGATAAAAGTTGTGCTTCAGTTTTCTCTACCAAATCCGCCAATGTTTTTATATTCGCCTCTCTTAAACAATTAGCACTCCTTACCGAAAGCTCAAGTTCAGAGATAGGAATACGCAGTTTCTCATATAAAGCAATTTCTTCAGGAGTAAGCTCTTCTGTCTCCTCCTCAGGAAGTTCTCCCAAGGTAAAGAATAACTCCAAATGTTTATTTAAAACACGCGCAGCATATATTAAAGCTTCCTTAGGTTCAATACTTCCATTGGTATAAACTTCCAAAATCAAACGATCATAATCAGTTCTTTTTCCTACACGTGTATTTTCCACATGGAGACTGACTTTTCTCACAGGAGTAAATATAGAATCAATCGGAATCACTCCAATAGGAGCATCTTCTCTTTTATTCATCTCTGCAGGAACAAATCCCCGGCCTCTTCCCACTTCCATCTCTATTTCTAATTTTGCATCTGGTGAGGTTAAAGTAGCGATATGTAAATCTGGATTAATAATCTCAATACTTTCATCAACAATTAAATCCCGTGCCTTAACTTCTTTTTCTCCTTTCTCTTTTATATAAATTTTTCGTGGAGTCTTAGAGTAAGAGCGTAAAACAAGATTTTTTATGTTTAAAATAATTTCCGGAACATCTTCTTTTACTCCCTCAATTGTAGAAAATTCATGTAGAACCCCTCCAATTTTTATATTGGTTACTGCAGCTCCCTCAATTGATGAAAGAAGGACTCTTCTTAAAGCATTTCCCAAGGTAACTCCATATCCTCTCTCTAATGGCTCAGCAATAAATTTTCCATAAAAAGGAGAATAAGTAGATTCATCAATATTTATTCTTTTTGGAAATTGAAAATCACGCCAACTTATCCCCATAATTTAGCCCTCCTTTAACTTTACTTAGAATATAACTCTACTATTAACTGCTCATTCACAGAAATTGTTAAATCCTCCTTTTGAGGAAGACGCTCAATTACTATTTTTAAATTTTCTTTATCTACAGAAAGCCAACTGGGCACACTTCTATATTTTGAATTCAACTCTATATTTTCCTTTATTTTCTTAATAACACTTTCTTTTGCTTTTATATAAATTTCTTCCTTTTCTTTAACTATATAAGAGGGAATATTTACACGATGATCACCAATAAAAACAAAACCATGACGCACAATTTGACGTGATTCTGCCCGAGAGGTAGCAAATAAAGCTCTATAAATTACATTATCTAAACGCCTTTCTAAAAGCTCTAAAAGTTTTCTTCCTGTAGGTTCTTTTGATTTTGCAGCTAACTGGAAAAATCTTTTAAATTGTTTCTCAAACATCCCATACATCCTTTTTACTTTTTGCTTTTCTCTCAGCTGTAAAGCATAATAAGAAGGTTTAGTCTGCTTTTTTCCATGCATACCTGGAGGATATGGCCTTTTTGAGAAAGAACATTTTTCGGTAAAACACCTCAATCCCCTTAAAAATAATTTTTCTCCTTCTCTTCTACATAATCTACACTTAGGACCTAAATACCTTCCCATTTACACCCTCCGTTTCTTCTTAGGACGACACCCATTATGAGGTTGAGGAGTAACATTTTTTATTCTTTTAACTTGGAGTCCGGCAGCCTGAAGCGAACGAATTGCCGCTTCTCTTCCTGGACCAGGACCTTTAACTAAAACTTCAACCTGAGTTAAACCTGCCTCTTTCGCTCTTTTAGCTACATCTAAAGCGGCCAGTTGCGCAGCATAAGGAGTGGATTTTTTTGTTCCTTTAAATCCAACTACTCCCCCTGATGCCCAGGCTAAAGTATTTCCTTCCGTATCGGTGATAGTAATTATAGTATTATTAAAAGTGGCTTTTATATGCGCAACACCCAAGGGAGAAGTAACCTTAATCTTCTTTTTTTTCTCTCTTCTTCTTTTTTTTGCCATTATTTTCCTCTCTTCTTAATGCCTCCCACCCGAGGCCGAGGGCCTTTTCTTGTGCGTGCATTACAACGTGTACGCTGCCCCCTTACCGGAAGCCCTTTTTTATGTCTTACCCCCCGATAACATCCAATATCAATCAATCTTCTTATATTTTGAGTTACTTCCCGCCTTAATTCTCCTTCTACTTTGTAATGAGACTGAATATATGAGGCAATTTTTGAAATCTCCTCATCAGAAAGTTCATAAGCTCTTTTGCCCGGATTTATACCAGTATTTTTCAATATTTCATCTGCTCTTGTAGGACCAATTCCATAAATATAACGCAAGGAAAATCTTATTTTTTTATTCTTAGGAATATCTACTCCTAAAATTCTTGGCATAGTTTAACCTTGCCTTTGCTTATGCTTAGGGTTTTTACAAATCACCCTAATTACTCCTTTTCTTTTTATTATCTTACACTTATCACAAATTTTTTTTACGGAAGCTTTTACTTTCATCCTAAAGCCGGTAAGTAATTCTTCCTCTTGTTAAATCATAAGGAGATAACTCTATCTTTACCCTATCCCCAGGAACTATCTTAATAAAATGCATACGCATCTTACCACTTACATGAGCAAGAACTACCTGCCCTGAGTCTAATTTTATTCTAAACATCGCATTAGGTAATGCCTCAATTACTTCTCCTTCTGTCTCAATTAATTCTTCTTTTGCCATTTTTTAAGCAGTAATAATTACCGGACCTCTTTTAGTGATTGCTACTGTATGCTCAAAGTGACAACTTAAAGAACCGTCTTTGGTTTTTGCTGTCCAACCATCAAAAGCAACTTCTACATCTTCTGATCCGACTGAAATCATCGGCTCAATTGCAATCACCATACCTTCACGAAGTAAAGTTCCTTCGCCTTTTTTCCCGAAATTGGGAACCTCAGGACTACAGTGAAGTTTATGCCCTATACCGTGTCCCACAAAACTTTTTATCACAGAAAAACCAGCCTGTTTAGCAACCTTTTCAATTGTCTCTCCAATATCTCCGGTATAAAAACCTACGCGCGCTTTTTTAATTGCCTCAGATAAAGCTTTTCTTCCTACTTTTATCAATTTTTTTGCCAAAGAATTTATTTTGCCTATCGCATATGTATAAGCAGTATCTACAAAAAAATTTTTAAACTTTATCCCTAAATCTACACTTACCAAATCTCCCTCTTTAATTCTTTTCTCTTCCGTAGGTATCCCATGAACAATCTCTTCATTTAAAGAAACACATAAACTGGCTGGATATCCATTATATCCTAAAAAAGCTGGCTCTAACCCAGAATATTCTTTCAAAACATTTTCAAAAAACAATTCTATATCCTTAGTAGAAATCCCTGCTTTTATAAATTTTTTCAGACTCCGCATAATTTTTCCTGCTATTTTTCCTATTCTTCTCATTGTTTTAATTTCCTCTTCATTTAAAATATTCTCCATTAACTTTGTAAATTTTCTAAAATACCTTTAAACACTTCCTCTTTATTTTTATTGCCATTAAGAAAAACTATTTTATCCTGTTTTTTATAATAATCAACAATTACTTTTATTTCTTTTTCAAAAACCTGCCAGCGTTTTTCAATAACCTCTGGTTTATCATCTTCTCTTTGATAAAGAACTCCCCCACAAAAATCACAAATTCCTTCTTTTTTTGGAGGCATATTCTTTATATGAAATATCGCTCCACAGTTTTTACAAATTCTTCTTCCAGAGAGTCTTTCTATAACTATTTCTTTCTCTACATCAAGGTAAAATACTTTATCCAGCGATATTCCTTTCTCTTTCAAAATTTCATCTAAACTTTTTGCCTGGTGTAAATTTCTTGGATAACCATCAATCACAAAACCACCACTGTTAATATATTTTTTCATCACCTCATCCACAATCTTATCAGGAACAAGAAGTCCTTTTTCCATATATTCTTTCGCTTTTTTCCCTAACAAACTTTTGCTTTTTACTTCCTGACGTAGAATATCTCCCAGAACAATTTTTTTTATCTTAAAATAACTACTTAACCTTTCTGCCTGTGTGCCTTTACCGGAACCAGGTGCACCTAATAAAACTATATTCATCTTCTTGCTTTAAGTCTTCTTCCTCTGATAAATCCCTCATAATGTCGCAACAAAAGATGTCCTTCAATCTGACGCATAGTATCTAAAAGCACCCCTACCATAATTAAAAGGGTAGTACCTCCAAAAAAGGAAGCAACCGCATAAGAAGGTATTTTAAACAATCTCATTATTAATGAAGGAAGTATCGCAATAGCGGCTACATATAAAGCTCCCACAAAAACAATCCTTGTTGCTACATAATCTAAATAATCGGAAGTAGACTTTCCTGGTCGAATTCCAGGAATAAATCCTCCATATTTTTTCAAATTATTAGCAATTTGAGCAGGGTTAAATACTATTGCTGTATAAAAATACATAAAAAAGACAATTAGCCCTACATAAATTATGTTATACCATAATCCTCTCTGTCCAAAAATCCTTTGAAAAAACATGGCTATTCCAGATGTGCGTGGGAAAAAAGTAGCTACTGTTGCCGGAAAAAGTATTACACTTTGAGCAAAAATAATCGCTATAACTCCTGCCATATCCACTCTTATAGGAAGATAGGTAGATTGCCCCTGATAAATCCTTCTTCCAATAATCCTTCTTCCATATTGCACAGGAATTCTTCTCTGTGCTTGAGTAAACAAAACCACACCAATCACTACCGTAATCCATAAAAGGATTAAAAGAAGCAAAACGGGTGTGCTAATCTGGCGTTTAGTAGGGTCAAAAGGAGAATAAAGCAGCCACAGTTGATGCAAAGCTGCCGGAATTCGTGAAATTATACTAGTAGTAATAATTAAAGATATGCCATTTCCTATCCCTCTCTCCTGAATTTGCTCTCCCAGCCACATAAGAAAAACTGTTCCTGCTGTCAGTGTCAAAACGGTCATAAAACGGAAAAATAAACCCGGATTGGCTACAATAACAGTTCCTCTAAAATTTCGTGGATTTTCAAGCCATAAAGCAAGCATAAATCCCTGAATAAGACAAACCAAAACAGTCAAATAACGAGTATATTGGTTAATTTTTTCATAACCCGCTCTTCCTTCCTGAGCCATCTTCTCTAAAGCAGGAACAACCCCTGTAAGCAGTTGCATTATAATTGAGGCAGATATATAAGGCATAATCCCTAAAGCAAATATACT
>CAZESF010000048.1:0-7028 GCA_964515205.1 uncultured Planctomycetia bacterium | reverse complement strand
TTTTAAAACCCATATTTAGAACTTTTTTAAGATTTTTTAAATTTATCCCTCCTATGGCAAATACAGGTTTTCTTGTTTCTTTTAGTATTTTTTCTATATCTTTTTGAGAAATAGAAGTTAATTCAGGTTTCAGCGAAGTAGAAAAAATTGGTCCTACACTTAAGTAATCTATTTTTTCCTCTTTCACCTGAAGAAACTCGGTATAACTGTGTATAGTTCTCCCCACAATTTTTTTATCCCTTAAAACTTTTCTTGCCAAATTAACAGGAAAATCATTTTCTCCTAAATGAACTCCATCAGCCTCTGAAGCTAAAGCAATATCAGGACGATCATTTATTATAAACACCTTTTTTCTTTTATGGAAAATCTTGTTTAACTTAAAAGAAATTTCAACTGCTTCTTTATCGGAAAGATTTTTAAATCGAAACTGAAAAAAATCTATCTCGTATAAAGATAGTTTTTCAGCTAATTTATAAATATCCAAATTATTTTCCTCAATAACTTGACTATCAAGAATTACATAAAGAAGTCCGCAGGAGTGCATCTTTTTCTATCTTATAAATTTGAAACCGCATCTTTTTTATCATTTTTGCTTTATCTTTATCTATTATTTTAAAAAATTCCTCAAGAACTCTTAAAGATTCTTTTATTCTTTGAAAATTAACAAATAAAATATTTTTTTTATTTCTTCCAGAAAACTCCAATTCATCACTTTTTTTCCCTGAATCCTTCTGTATATCACGTGCCTGAAGGAGTTTCTTTAAGAAATCATCTTTTTTAAGAATCTCATCAAGTTTGTGTCTTAATCTACGCATTTTTTTTCTTAAGTTATCATCTTTCGCAATAAAACGGAAAAATTCCTCGGTTACTCTTAGTCCTTCCTTGGAGCGGTTAAAATTCACATCTATTACTCGATAAATATCACTTTCTTTAATCATTTTTATATTTTTCTAAAATTTTTTTAATTAATAAAGTTGTAGAAAAATCTTTTAAAATTTTTACCTGATAAACTTTTTGAACGAATTCTTTTCCTACAATTTCTTTTTTCTTCCAGTCTGCCCCTTTTACTAAGTAATGAGGTTTTAATGATTTTATTAGGCGATAAGGAGTTGATTCATCAAAAAGTATAATATAATCTACATATTCAATAGCACTTAAAATTTCTGCACGTGCATCCTGAGAAAGTATTGGTCTTTTTTCGCCTTTTATTTTTTTTATTGACTTATCTGAATTCAATCCCACAAATAAGTAATTTCCTAATTTTTTTGCTTCTTTAAGAAGCTTTATGTGCCCGGGATGTAAAATATCAAAACATCCATTAGTAAAGACAATTTTTCCCCCTTCTTTTTTTAATTTCTCTATTCTTCTTTTTGCCTCTTTTCTATTTATTACTTTTCCCAATAAATTCTTCCTCAATTAATTTACAAAGAATATGACCTACAAGAATATGCATTTCCTGGATACGTGCAGTATTGTTACTTTTAATTATTAAAGGCAAATCAACAATTTTTTTTAGTTCCCCCCCTTTTTTTCCTAATAATCCTATAGTTTTGGCTTTAATCTCTTTTGCTTTTTTTACTGCCTCAATCACATTTTTTGAATTTCCTGAAGTAGAGATAGCAATAAGGATATCCTTAGGTTTTAGCAAAGCTTCAATTTGTTTGGAGAAAGTATACTCAAATCCATAATCATTACCTAAAGCAGTAAGTATAGATGTATTGGTAGATAAAGCTAAAGAGGACAAAGGTCTTTTTTCTTTAAGAAATCTTCCTACTAGCTCCGCAGCTAAGTGTTGGCTGTCTGCAGCACTTCCGCCATTACCACAGAAGACTATTTTCCCTCCTTTTTTAAGAGATGAGATACATAAAGAGACTATTTTTTCTATCAAGGGTATATATTTTTCTAAGGAGGAAAGAACTTTTTTATGTTCTTCTATAGCTTCTTTTATAATTTTTCTTCTCATCCAAAAAATACTTTTGCTATTTCATAAAGATTTAAATCTACTGTTTTAAGTTTTCCTGTTGCTTCTTCTAATGGAACTTCAACAATTTCATTTCCTTTCAAAGCACACATATATCCAAATTTTTTCTCTTTTACCATCTGATAAGCCTTTATTCCAAAGCGAGTTGCCAAGATTCTATCAAAAGCAGTAGGGGTTCCTCCCCTTTGAATATGACCTAATACGGTAACACGCGTTTCTAATCCTGTTTTTTCCTCAATTAATTTTGCTAAAACCTGGCCGATACCACCGAGTCTTATATGACCAAATTCATCTGTCTTTTTTTCCTGAACAACCAGTGAGTCATCTTTAAATTTAGCTCCTTCAGCTACAACAATAATACTAAAGTTCTTTCCTCTTTCCTGTCTTCTTTTTATTGCTCGACAGATTTCATCTATATCTATAGGAATTTCAGGAATAAGAATGAAATCCGCTCCTCCGGCTAATCCTGCATAAGTAGCAATCCAGCCGGCATGTCTGCCCATTACTTCTACTACCATAACTCGATTGTGAGATTCAGCGGTAGTATGAAGTCTGTCTATACATTCAGTGGCAATACTTACTGCTGTATTAAACCCAAAAGTAAAATCAGTTGCGGAAAGATCATTGTCAATAGTTTTAGGTACTCCCACTATATTTAGCTCTTCCTCCTTGTATAATCGTGTTGCCACTCCTAAGGTATCGTCGCCTCCAATAGCAATTAATGCATCTAATTTCAAATTATTAAAATTTTCCTTAACTATCTTTGCTCCATTTTCCCTTTTATAAGGATTGGTACGTGAAGTTTTCAAAATCGTTCCTCCCTTAGGCAGAATTCCAGAAATAGAAGAAAGATCCAATTCTACATAGTCTCTTTCTAACAGCCCTTTCCAGCCGTATTTCACTCCTATAATTTGATCATTTTCTTCTAATGCTTTTCTTGTAATTGCTCTAATTGTGGGATTAAGACCAGGGCAATCTCCACCTCCGGTAAGTATTCCTATACGCATCTCCACCTCCTTGTTAGTAATTGCGAAAAGGTATTTTTACTTCCTCCTTTTCCTCTTTTTTGTAACCGGATTCGACAAGAGCTATCTTTTTAATTTCTAAATCGACAAAAATTTCTTTCTCTCTTCCAATAAGGGTTTCTAATCTATTTTTGATTGTTTCTTGTATCTGAGCAGTAAATTCAGGAAGATTTTCTTCTGATTTTAAAACTGCCCGAATTAAAACTTTTATTCCTTTACGCAGAATCAAAACCTTGGGTCTTATATGAGAAATTTCCTCCCGACTAGCTAAATCTTTGCGAATCATATCTTCAATGGCAGATAAAGAAACTTTTATATTTCCTTTATCTGTATTTAAAACAATTGCTTTTTCTTTTGCAGAATGCAGAAACAATCTACGTATAAAGTTTATACTGACAAGAATAAAAAATACACCTAACCACCCTAAAATTATCTGCTGGTAAGGATTAAAAGAAATGACTTTATTGACCCAGGAATATAACTCATATTGAGAAATTATCCCCAAGGAAATTCCAACAAGTATGGTTCCTATCAGGCAGGATAAAAAAATAAAAGTTAAACAGCTTATAAAAAACATCATTTACCTCCTTCTTTTTCTACATTTTTTATCTTTATCTCTACATGGAGAGAATCCAAATTTAACGAATTTAATAATTTATAAGTTACATTTTTTTGAATCTGATAAGCAACATCAATTATGTCTGCCTTATAATCTACAACTACAGGAATGATTACTTTTATTTCTTTATTCTCTAACATTTTTACCCTAATACCTTTTGCCAAAGGGAATAATTTCGATATTTTACCTATCAATCCGTAACAATCAAGTCCTACTTTTTTCACTCCTTCTATTTCCTTTGTGGCTAATTCCGCAATACGGGAAATCACTTTTTTATGAATTTTTATCTGCCCATATTCAGAACTTAATTCTTTATTCATTTTCCACTCCTTCTAAAAACTGATTAATAAACCCTGTATGATACTTACCCTTTTTAAAATTAGGATGGTTGATAATTTTACGATAAAAAGGAGCTGTAGTTTTGATAGGTTCTATACGTATTTCACTTAATGCTCTATCCATTTTTTTTAAAGCCTCTTCTCTATTTTCCCCTTTAGCAATTATTTTAGCAAGAAGAGAATCATAATAAGGAGGGATAACATAACCAGAATAAAGATGAGTGTCTACTCTTATATCTTTCCCTCCAGGAAAATAGCAAAATTCTACATTTCCACAAGAAGGTAAAAAGTTATTTTCCGGGTCCTCAGCGTTTATTCGACATTCAATTGCTGAACCAGAAATTTTAATATTCTGTTGTTTTATTGGCAACTTTTCTCCTGCAGCAATAAGAATTTGTAATTTAACCAAATCAATTCCAGTAATCTCTTCAGTTACAGGATGTTCTACCTGAATCCGGGTATTCATTTCAATAAAATAAAAGTTCCCTTTCTCATCCATAAGAAATTCTACCGTTCCTACACTTCTATATCCAATAGCTTTAATTGCTTCCGTAGTCATCTTTCCCAATTTTTCTCTTAATTTTCCATTTATCACAGGTGAGGGTGCTTCTTCAATAAGTTTTTGATGACGTCTTTGAATGCTACAATCCCTCTCTCCCAAATGAATCACATTACCGAAATTATCAGCAGCAATTTGTACTTCGATATGGCGAGGATAATTAAGGAATTTTTCTATATAAAGCTCAGAATCTCCAAAGGAAGCTTCAGCCTCAGATTGAGCAGTCATGAAAGCGCCAATTAATCTTACATCACTGTGACAAATCCGCATCCCTTTTCCTCCTCCACCTGCTTTTGCTTTAAGAATAACCGGATATCCTAACTTATTTGCTAAAGATAAAGCTTCTTCCTTTGTTTTTACTGCTGCCTTGCTTCCAGGAATTAAAGGGAGTCCTGCTTTTTTCATAACCTCTCGTGCTTTAATTTTATCTCCCATAAGACGGATATTTTTGCTTGTGGGGCCAATAAATTTAATCCCACAGGATTCACAAATTTCTGCAAAGTAGGCATTCTCAGCTAAGAATCCATATCCGGGATGAATAGCATCACTATCTGTGACCTCAGCCGCACTTATTATACTGGAAATATTAAGATAGCTTTCCGAAGCAGGAGCTTTTCCGATACATACTGCCTCATCGGCAAATTCTACATGGAGAGAGTTCTTATCTGCTTCAGAATAAACCGCTACTGTTCTCACCCCTAACTCTTTACAGGCACGAATTATACGAATCGCTATTTCACCTCGATTGGCAACCAAAACTTTAGAAAACATTAAGGAAGTGGTCTTATTAAGAATAGAGGTTGTCCAAATTCTACCGGTTCCCCATTTTCTACCAAAATTTTTACTATCTCTCCTTTAACTTCAGCTTTAATCTCATTCATTAATTTCATTGCTTCAATTATACATACTACATCTCCCGGGTTAATAATATCTCCTTCTTCTACAAAAGGTTTAGCTCCTGGAGAAGGAGCACGATAAAATGTTCCCACCATCGGAGATTTCATCTCAATAAGATTTTCTTTTTCAGTCTCTTTTTGAGATGTGATTTCTGAAGAGGCAATTTCTTTCTTTTCCTGTGAAAGATTTATTCCAGAAATTGTAGGAGTATATTTTTTAAGTTTTATTTTTCTACCTTCTTCTTCAATCTCTAATTCACATAGATCATTTTCTTCCATGAATTTTACCAATTCTTCTAATTTTTTTTTAATCTCCATTTATACTCTTTCTATATACTTTTTTTCTTCTGTATCTACTTTTATTATATCTCCCTGATTTATAAATAAGGGAACATTAATTACTAAACCTGTCTCTAATTTGGCAGGTTTGGTTCCTGCTTTTACTGTATCTCCTCTGAATCCAGGTTCGGTCTCTATTACTTTAAGCTCTACAGTTTTTGGCAACTCTAAGTTGATAAGCTCATTATTAAAGAAAATTCCTGTTAATTTTAAGTTATCTTTAAACCAGATGATTTTATCTTTTATTCTGCTTTTTTCCAGAATTAAGTCTTCATAAGTTTCTAAATCAATAAAATGGAAGACATCTGCCTCTCGATAAGTATATTGAAGGAGACGTTTTTCTATGAATGCTTCTTCAATTTTGTCTGAATCTCTTAAAGTATATTCCATAACTTGGGAAGTTTTGATATTTTTCAACTTAACTCGACAGAAAGCAGAACCCCTTCCTAACTTTGCATGCTCGCAGTCAATAACTGAGTAAATTTCGTTATTGTAAAAAATATGTATCCCTGGTTTTAACTCAGCTATAGAAAGTTTCCCCATCAATAACTTCTGCTCCTTGAGGACCAACTTTTACTATACTTTCTAATCTTATACCAAATTTATGGGGAAAATAAATTGCCGGTTCAATTGTAAAAACCATATTTTCTTTTATTATATCTTCACTTTTAGGAGAAATAACAGGTTTTTCATGAACTTCTAATCCCACGCCATGTCCTAATCCATGACCGAAAAATTTCCCCCATCTTTTTTTTTCAATAATTTCCCGTGCTACTCTATCTATTTCTCTTACTTTCTTACCTGGTTTAATTTTCTTTATACTTTCTTCTTTTGCTTTTTTTACTAAATCATAAATTTTCTTTAAATGGTGAGGCATTTTATCCAAAAAAATTACCCTTGTCAAGTCAGCACAATATCCTTTATATTTTGCTCCTAAATCAACAAGAACTATATCTTTCTTCTCCAGTTTTTTTCCACCAGGTAAATGATGAGGAAATGAAGTATTTTTTCCAAAGGCAACTATAGAAGGAAAAGCTATCTTTATATCTCCCTTTATTTTTAAAAATTTCTCTACCTCCCGTGCTAAAAATTTTTCTGAAACTCCCTCCTGAATAATCTCTTTAAGAAATGCGAATGCTTCAAGAGTAATTGAAGTAGCTTTTTTTATAAAATTAATTTCTTGATTTTCTTTTATCATACGCATTTCCTCCACCAGATCAAATGTCTCTATAAACTCAATATCTTTTTTAGCTAACTCTTCTTTTAATTTT
>CAZESF010000047.1:0-7205 GCA_964515205.1 uncultured Planctomycetia bacterium | reverse complement strand
TTTGTTGCTGATGGGAATTATTTATATGATTCACGATATGAAGAGAAGAGAGTTCATGGGATACAATTTAATTTTAATACGACTGATCAACAACAGCAATTAATCATTAAAAAGCTTGTTCAAGATATTTATGACTATGAATTAAAATTTATACAAGATCCAAGATATAAACACAGCTTGCGAGGCTATTTATATCAAACTGATATTGCCAAAGAATGGATTGCCGCAGGAATTGAAAAATACAATAATATACCCAAAATTATTTTTAACAGTCCTTTAAGTGTAATCCAAGTATTTCTTGAAGGATTTTTCAGAGGAGATGGTTACAGAAAAGGTAAAGAAATACATATAAATGATGAAGGATTAGCAAGAGACTTGGTTATTTTGATGACACTTGCAGGAGTTAATTGCACTTATAGAAAAAGAGAAAATTCTCAAGTTATCAGAATTCAGCATACATTAGGAAGAGGTGTAAAATATACAAATATTGTAGTAGATACTCTTTATAACAGAGTTCCTCAGTTCTTAGTAAGAACTTCTCGTGACAGACCTTTTTATAATAAAAATGTAATGGTTTGTAAATCTTCTTTAGATAGAAGGGAGGCTCATACAGAGGAAAGTATCAAGATTTTAAATAGCGAAATAGCTTTAGTAAAAGTAGAATCAATCAAGATAGAGCATTTGCCATATAAACAAGATTTTTATGATATCGAATTAGAAAAAAACCATTATTTTGTTCATTCTTTAGGAAATATAACTCACAATTGTTGCCGGTTAAGGATAGATAACAGGAAATTAGAAAAAAGAGGAGGGGGATTGTTTGGTGCCTCACCTTTAACAGGCTCAATCGGTGTCGTTACCATAAATATGCCAAGAATTGGATATTTATCCAAGACGGAAAAAGATTTCTTTGAAAGATTAGAATATCTTATGGAACTGGCGAAAGAAAGTTTGGAGATAAAAAGAAAGATATTGGAAAGATTAACAGAAAACAATCTCTATCCCTATAGCAAATTTTATTTAAGAAATATAAAGAAAAGATTTAATCAATATTGGAAAAATCACTTCTCAACAATAGGACTTATAGGAATGAATGAAGCCTGTATTAATTTTTTAAATAAAGATATAGGCACAAAAGAAGGACAAGTTTTCGCCTTAAGGGTTTTAGATTTTATGAGAGATAAACTTTTAGAATTCCAGAAAGAGACGAATAACAATTATAATTTAGAGGCAACACCGGCAGAGGGAGCTTCATTTCGTCTGGCTAAAATAGATAAGGAAAAATTTCCTCAAATTATATGTGCTAATGAGGAAGAATTCAAAAAAGGCGCATTTCCTTTTTATACAAATTCTACCCATCTTCCTGTAAATTATACTGATGATATCTTTGAAGTTTTAAAACATCAGGATTCACTCCAGACAAAATATACGGGGGGCACAGTTTTACATATTTATATAGGAGAAAGTATTGAAAATCCTCAAATAATTAAAAAATTAGTTAGAAAAATCTGCCAAAATTTTCAGTTGCCTTATTTTACAATTACTCCTACTTTCAGTATCTGTCCTCAACATGGATATATAAGTGGAGAACACAAAACCTGTCCTGACTGTGGCGCTCCTTGTGAAATTTATTCAAGAGTAGTAGGATATTTAAGACCCGTGTCTTTCTGGAATGATGGAAAAAGAGAAGAATTTAAGTTAAGAAAAACATTTAAAATAGAAAGATGAGAATTGGAGGATTACAAAAATTTTCCCTTATTGATTATCCAGATAAATTCTCCTGCATAATTTTTACTCAGGGTTGTAATTTTAGATGTCCCTGGTGTCATAATCCGGAGCTGGTTTATCCCCATCTTTTTAAAAATACTATAAGTGAAGATTATGTGTTTAATTTTTTGGAATCTCGCAAGAATGAGTTGGAGGCAGTAGTAATCACAGGAGGAGAACCCACAATACAGCCGGATTTAACTGAGTTTATAGAAAAAATTAAAAAAATGGGTTATCTTGTGAAATTAGATACCAACGGAAGCAATCCTTATATCTTGGAAAAATTACTCAAAAATAAATTGGTTGATTATATCGCTATGGATATAAAAGCACCACCTGAGAAATATTCTCTTTTGATTGGAAAGGCCATAGATATATCTTTAATTTTTAAAAGTATAGAGATTATTGAAAATTATTCACCGGACTACGAATTCCGCACAACTTTCGTTCCCTCTTTACTTTCTGAAGATGATATAGCCAAAATCAAAAGAATGATTAAGAATAAGGAAAAATACAGGATTCAGAAGTTTATGGAAGTATCAAAGGTTTAAAAAGGAGGAAGAATGCTTAAAAGAGTATTTTTTACCTTAGTTTGCGTTTTTATTATTAATAATACCGGGTTTTCTCAAATAAAGTTGGGAAAAATTGTAGTAACTCCTTACAAGACAGCTGTGGAAGAAGCGTTAAATCCTTCCTCTGTAGATATAATTTACACAGAAGAACTAATTCGAAAAGGTATTTTTTCTTTAAAAGAAGCAATAAAAAATATACCCAGTTTAGCCTATGCTACTTCAGGAGGACTGGGAGGAGATACCAGCGTCTTTATCCGAGGAGCAGAATCCTCTCATACCCAAGTTATGTTTGAAGATATAAAGCTTTATGATCCCATCTCCCCTGCTGGTTACTTTTACGCTTACAATTATATCTCTCTTGCCGGTATTAAAAAAATAGAAGTTCTTAAAGGACCTTACAGCTCTCTTTATGGTTCAGGAGGTATAGGAGGCACAATATCTTTAATTGCACAGAAAGGGGAAGGAAAACCGCACTTTTCATATTCCCAACAATTTGGAAGCTATAAAAATTTTGAAGAATTATTTGTCTCAGATGGAAAAATAGAGAAATTAGCCTATTTTATCTCTTTATTCCGTAGGGATACAAATGGATTTTATGCTGCTAAATATAAAAATGGTAATCATGAAAAAGATCCTTTTCATAATTTTAACAGTTCCTTGCGTTTAGATTATGACTTTAATGATAATATCTTTTTAACTTTCTTAACTCACTACGCTTATGCTAAATATGAATATGATACCACATCATGGATACCACCTTATTTACCTGTAGATGACGATGATAATTATGCTTATTTTTACCAGGGAATTGAAGAATTAGCTTTTAATCATAAAGTAGATGATTCTTTTTCTCATAAAATTATACTTGGATATACTCGCACTTATCGCAAAGGATGGGAAGATTCTTCAACTGATTACTGGTATGATGGCAAAACCTATCAGATAAAATGGCAGGGAAACTGGAGAGTAAAAGATAATTACAAAATAATTTCTGGATTTGATTATTTAAGAGAAAAGGGAGAAAGTGTCTGGTCTCCGACAAGAGAACCTAAAAAAACAGCAAATACTAAAGGCTTTTATTCAGAGATTGTAATGAATAAAAAAAATATCTTTTTTAGCTCCTCTTTTAGATGGGAGAACCATTCTCGTTTCAAAGATAATATCACTTATAGTGTTTCGGGTAGTTATTTAGTGGAAAAAACCGATACAAAACTAAAGGCTTCCTTTGGTAAAGGATTTAAAGCTCCCTCTTTATATCAGTTATACAGCTCTCTTGGCAATCCTGATTTAGACCCTGAGGAATCAGAAAGTTATGAGATAGGAGCTGAGCAAAAAATTTCTTCTTATCTTAATACAAGTTTAGTCTATTTTCATACATTTTTATCCAACCTTATAGAATATAACTGGGCAAGTTCCCGTTATTATAATACTGGAAAGGCAAAAATGCATGGTTTTGAATTTTCTTTAAACTGGAAAATTGCCCCCCAAATCAATTTTCAAACTTTTTTTACTCATCTACATACAAAAAAATTGTCTACAGGAAAAAGACTTTCGCGGCGTCCTGCTAACAAAATTACTTCTAAGATAAACCTCAATTTTGCTAAATGGAAAGGAGAATTAGAACTTTCTTATGTAGGAAATAGAATAGATGCATCAGAAAAACTAAAAGCTTATTTATTGGGCAATATAGCCTTAAATTATAAGTTAGATGATAATAGAGAAATCTTTTTAAGACTGGAGAATATTTTAGATAAAGATTATGAATTAATAAAAGGATATCAGACTTCTAAATTCAGTGGATATATAGGTATGCGATTTTCTTTTTAAAAAACTGTAGCGTGTAACTTGTAAGTTCTTTTAAAAGTTATAGAATAAAGGTGAGTATCAATTTTGAAGAAGTAATTTCATTGTTGGATACGTTCTAAATTTTGATATGTAATGGAATAAGTAAATTTGCCCTGTAACTTGACAAAATCTTTTGAAAATAAAATGTTAAGTTATGACTACAGTTTTATGCAAATTATTGTTTTTTAAATAAAAGCTTTATTTTTGTAAATTATTTCTACATTCCTTAGTTCAACCTCGTAGGTTGAATTGGATTTCAGTGGAAGATTTCCAGCCCTAAATGTAAACTTTTAAAATATTGCTTTGAGAATTTTTATCCTGCTTACCGAATTTCATTACACCTCCGGTTTGATTAAATAAAATAAAGAAGATTGGGATAGGTTTTTTAAGGAGTTAAAATGGAGTTGAGGTTATATCAATTTTGGGGACGCAATCCAATAAGGTAAAAATATTTATTTTTCTAAACTGTTATGATATAATTTATTCATTATGAAAGGTGCGCAGGTTTTAGTAGAGAGTTTGTTAAAAGAGAAAGTAGAGGTAATGTTTGGGTATCCGGGAGGAGCAGTTCTTCCTATTTTTGATTGTCTTTATGGAGCTCCAATTAAATTTATTTTAACTCGTCATGAACAGGCTGCTGCACATGCTGCTGATGGTTATGCACGTTCAACAGGCAAAGTAGGAGTATGCATTGCAACCTCAGGCCCGGGAGCAACAAATTTAACTACGGGGATTGCTACTGCTCATATGGATTCAGTCCCTTTAGTTGCTATTACCGGACAGGTAAGAACGTCTTTAATTGGGAATGATGCATTTCAGGAGGCAGATGTTACTGGAATTACTCGCTCTATCACTAAACATAATTATTTAGTTAAGGACATTAAGGATTTAGCAAAGATAATAAAAGAGGCCTTTTATCTGGCGAGGACAGGAAGGCCGGGCCCGGTTCTTATTGATTTACCTGTGGATGTGCAACTTCAGGATACTGATTTTGATTATCCTGAAGATGTTTCTTTGAGAAGTTACCGTCCCACCTATTTCGGTCATCCTGGTCAGATTAAAAAAGCTTTAAAATTAATTTATAAATCAAAGCGTCCAGTAATTATTGCGGGGGGTGGGGTGATTATTTCTGAGGCTTCATTTTTATTGCGTGAATTTGCAGAAAAGTTGAATATTCCTGTAACTACAACTTTGATGGGATTGGGTGGTTTTCCGGCAACTCATCCGCTCTCCTTAGGAATGCCTGGAATGCATGGAACAGTCTATGCTAATATGGCAATAACCGAGGCTGATTTGTTAATTGCGGTAGGGATGCGATTTGATGATCGTGTAACAGGAAAGATTGATGCTTTTGCTCCTGAGGCAAAAATTATCCATATTGATATTGACCCTACTTCAATCAGTAAAAATATAAAAGTAGATGTTCCTATTGTAGGTGATGCGAAAAATGTATTAGGACAATTGCTTGAGGAGATAGAAGAGGATAAATTACCTGATTTAGAGAGCTGGCATAAGAGGATTAAAGAATGGGAAAAAAGACATCCTTTAAGTTATAAAAAAAGCGTAAAAGGAAATATTAAACCTCAAGAAGTTATTGAGGAACTTTATCTGCAAACAAAAGGAAAGGCAATAATTGCAACCGAAGTTGGTCAGAACCAGATGTGGGCAGCTCAATTTTATAAAATAGATCATCCTCGTCACTTTTTATCCAGTGGTGGTTTAGGCACAATGGGTTATGGATTTCCTGCCAGTATCGGAGCAAAAGTAGCTCATCCTGATAAAGAGGTTGTTGATATTGCTGGAGATGGTTCTTTTCAGATGAATATTCAAGAGCTAGCTACGCTAAGCACATACAATCTTTCGGTGAAAGTAATCATTTTAAATAATAACTATTTAGGAATGGTAAGACAATGGCAGGAACTTTTTTACAAAAGAAGATATTCATATACTTTTTTAAAAAACCCTGATTTTGTAAAAGTAGCTGAAGGGTATGGGATAAAGGGGATAAAAGTTACTAAATCTTCTCAAATAAAGAAAGCAATTAAAGAGATTCTTTCTTATAAAGGCCCAGTAGTTGCTGATTTCTGGGTGGAGGAAGAAGAGAATGTCTTTCCTATGGTTCCTGCAGGAGAGGCAATAAATAGAATGATTGGAGGTATGGCTTGAGAAAAAAGGAAAAAATTTCTATTCCTTATTCTTCTCTTTTAAGAAAATTCAATGTTTATTTTATTTTTGCTTCTTTAATCCCCTTTCTTCTTCTTTTTTATTTCTATCTACAAAAAGTTCTTTTTGAAAAAATAGAAATAAAAGATTTTCAGTTTTTTTTGCTTCTTTTAAGCATTGGTATTTTATCACTTGTGCTTTTTTTTATTATTCGCAATACAGTATTTAAAGTTGTTCAGCTTGCACAAGAATTAAAAGGTTCCTTAGAGAGGAAAACTATAGACAGAGAGATGATTCTTAGGTTAGAGAAAGGAGAAGGAGAAGTAGCAGATTTAGCTAAAGTCTTTGGAGATGTATTTTCTCGCCTGGAAGAGAATATAAAAGAGTTGGAAAGAACAAAACGGAAGTTATACAGTGTTGTTACACGTGTAGGGAAAACTTTAACTTCTATAGAAGATTTTGATGCTTTAATAAGCTTAATTTTAGAAACAACAGTAGAGGCTCTGGAGACAAAAAAAGGAGCTATATTCTCTGTTGAGGAGGAGAGATTTGAGTTGAAAGCAGAAATAGGATGGGAGGTATCTCCTGATGAGATTCAGAAGTCTTTAGGGCATTTTCTTGAGTGGGTAAAAAAAGAGAGAAAGATGTTATCACTTCCTTTATTAGAAGAGACCGAAGATAGAAGAGGAATTCCTTATCCTATATTATGTTATCCTCTCATTTATCGAGATAAATTCTGGGGAGTGATGATTCTTTGTGGAAAAAAAGAAGGGAGGAATTTTACTGATGATGAATTGAAGATCGCAACTAATCTCAGTTCACAAATTGCTATTGCTTTTGAGAATTTCAAATTGAATC
>CAZESF010000046.1:0-7210 GCA_964515205.1 uncultured Planctomycetia bacterium | reverse complement strand
ACTCTCCCATTAAAAAAAATGCACAACGCTGGCTAATTCGTGCTGCTTGTTTAGTGTTGTTGGTGACTAAAATCTGTGTATAATGCTTTTTAAGTTCTCTCATTGCTTCTTCTATTTTTGCGGTTGATATAGGATCAAGACCTGAGCAGGGTTCATCATAAAGAATAATTTGTGGCTCAATCGCTAAAGTTCTAGCAATGCATAATCTTTGCTGTTGTCCTCCTGATAACTTTGTTGCCGCCTCTCTCAAGCGATCTTTTACCTCTTCCCATAAATAGGCTTTGCGTAGAGCGTCTTCAACAATTTCATCTAACATAGATTTTTTTCGTATCCCATGAATTTTAGGTCCATAAGCAACATTGTCATAAATACTTATAGGAAGAACCTGTGGTAAGGAAAAAATTATTCCTATTTTTTTTCTCAAAACATTATCTTTGATTTTTTTTATATTTTCTCTCTCCAGAAGAATTTCTCCCTCCTCGTGATACGAAGGATTAAGATAGTTTAGTCTATTTAAGGCTTTTAAGAAAGTTGTTTTTCCACTATTTGCTGGTCCGATAACTCCTAAGATTTCATTTTTATATACCTCAATGTTTATATTTTTTAATACACATTTTTTCCCAAAATAAGCAGTTAAATTTTTTGTCTTTATTATCTCTACCATAATTTTTTTCTTCTAAAATAAGCACGTAAGATACTACTTATCAAATTCATAATAAATACAATTCCAATTAAGACTAAAGCGGTGCCAAAACTTATTTTTTTTGGAATATTAGGAACTTGGGTAGAGATAGCATAAAGATGATAAGGTAAAGCCATCACCTGGTCAAATATAGAACGGGGCAGATACGGAAGATAAAAGGCAGCTACAGTAAAAAGAATAGGAGCAGTTTCTCCGGCAGCACGAGATAAGCTGAGTATGGTTCCCGTCAAAATTCCCCCCCAAGCATAAGGTAAAACACAATATCTTATTGTTTGCCATTTTGTTGCTCCCAGAGACAGGCTGATTTCCCGAAACGATTGAGGGACTGCCTCCAATGCTTCTTTGGTGGCAGTAATAATTACGGGAAGGCTCATTATTGCCAAAGTTAGGCAACCTGCCAGAATTGAAGTTCCAAATTTTAAAAAGATTACAAATAAAGCAAAGCCAAAAAGACCGTAAACGATTGAGGGAACTCCCGATAAATTAACAATAGCCAGTTTTATTAAGCGGGTAAAAAAATTATCTTTTGCATATTCAGAAAGATAAATCGCTGAAAGTACCCCTAATGGTAGAGAAAAAATCATTGTTCCTATAATAAGATAAATTGTTCCCACAATTGCGGGGAATATTCCTCCTTCTTTCATCCCATTGCGAGGAGGCTGAGTTAAAAATTCCCAGTTTATTGCACTTATCCCATTTTTTAAAATATAAAAAAGCGTTCCTAAAATTGGAAGAATAACAATTAAAGTTGCAATTCCTAAAATAAAGAAGGCGAACTTTTCTCTTAAATGAGCATTCATTTTTTATGCAAGAATAAATCGGCTAAAAAATTAATAATAAAGGTAATGATAAAGAGAATAAGACCTACACTGAAAAGAGCAAAATAATGAAGGCCTCCTCTTACAGTTTCTCCCATCTCTGAAGCAATTGTTGCTGTCATTGTTCTTAAAGGCTCAAATATAGAGTGAACCATAACAGGAGAGTTTCCTGTAACCATCATTACTACCATTGTCTCCCCAATTACCCTTCCAATACCTAACATTATTGCAGCAATAATTCCACTTGAGGCATGAGGTAAAATTATTCTCCAGAGAGTCTGCCATCTTGTTGCTCCTAATCCGAAAGCCGCCTCTTTAACCGATTTGGGAACGCTATTTATTGCATCCTCAGATATACTGATTATTGTAGGAAGAGCCATAAATGCTAAAAGAAGACTTCCTGTAAATCCACACAATCCAGTTGAGAGATGAAAAATCTTTTTTATCCAAGGTCCTAAAGCTACAATTCCAATAAATCCTAAAACTACTGAAGGAATGGAGGCAAGGATTTCTACTAAGGATTTGAGTATTCCTCTAAGAGAAGAAGGAGCAACTTCTGCAATAAACATAGCACTGGCTACTCCTAAGGGAACACAGATAATTAAGGCAAAAAAAGTTACATATAAAGAGCCCAGAAGAAGAGGGAGAAGCCCAAATTGAGGATTATCCGAGATAGGAAGCCATTTTTTTCCTATCAAAAATTTAAAAAAAGGGTATTCTTTAAAAAATGATAGAGAGTCTTTAAGAAGAAATAAAAATATTAGAATGACAAAGAGAATAATCAAAAAGCCGCTTATATGGATAAGAAATTCAATAGTTTTTTCTTTAATTGTTTTTAGCTTCGACATTCTTATCTATAATCCGTGGAACAAATCCTATTCTTTTAAAAATCATTTGCCCTTCTTTACTTAAGACAAAATCAATGAATTTTTTTATGATTCCTTTAGGTGCACCATTAGTATACATATAAAGAGGCCTAGATAAAGGATATTTTTTTGCTAATACTTCCTCAGTAGTAGGATAAACATAAGGACTATTTTCTTTTCTAGCAAGAGCAACAGCTTTTACTCTTTCATTCAAATAACCCATTCCAATATAACCTATTGCTTGTTCGTTAGAGGTAACTTCTTCCACAATTGCCTGATTTGAGGAGAACATTAAAACTGAAGAGGCAAACTCATCCTTAGTTTTTTTACCCAGCTCTACTACATGTTCTTTAAAATAAAGATGAGTTCCTGAACTGACTTCTCTTGATAAAGCCACAATTTTTAAATCTTCTCCGCCCAGCTCCTTCCAGTTGGTAATTTTTCCTGTATAAATATCATGAAGCTGTTTTATGGTGAGTTTGTCAACAGGATTATTTTTATTCACAATAACAGCGATACCATCATATCCTACAACAATTTCATAAGGGTTTACCCCTCTTTTTTTTGCCATCTCTATCTCTTTTTTCTTCATTCTTCTTGATGCATCAGCGATATCGGTAGTTTTATTAATCAAAGAAGCAATTCCTACTCCTGAACCTCCCCCGGTTACAGCAACAAAAATATAGGGATTCTTTTTCATAAATTCTTCAGCTAAATACTGAACAACATTAACTAAGGTATCTGAGCCTTTTATTTGGATGAAACCGGCAGGGCCTTTTATTTTGTAAGAAGAACAAGCACTGAGGAAGACAAAAAAGAGAAGAAGGAAACGCATAATTTTATAAATTTTAACAGAAGTTTTTTTTCTTGCAACAAATTTTTAAAATATACAATATAGTATCAGAAAATTAGAGCAATATAAACCATAACGTTTCATTAATTGTGTCTGTTAACTTTACCATATCTCTGCCTCCTCATAACTTTCAATCCCTCTTTCGCTTCCTTAAACCCTATCAACCCCCTACTTTGATACTTCTCCTCTAACTCTTTCTACAACCAAATATACCACCTTCTTTAAACTTTCTTCATCCCAGACACCTCTATTACCTTTATCCTCTCAGCATATTATTAGTATAAATGTATCTTTATCTCCTGAGAAATTGGGGAAAGAAAAAATTAAACTTGAAAGAGATCTAAAGAAAAATCGAAGAAATAAGACTTAAACTAAGGAGAAAGGGAAACACTTGTCTTGATTTTGAAATGATAAAGAAAGAATTTGAAAGATTTTATAAAGTTTATTTCTCACTTGAACCAAAGAAAAATCAGGCACTGACAAGGCTTTTTATGAAAGAGGTAAAAGTCCTAAATGATAAAGTAGAGATTGAATCTTTTGAGTTTCCAGGACTTGTCCATCAAGAATCTGTCCAGATTTTGAAAGAGTCATCAATTAGGAAAGTGATTATAATTTATTATTAAAAGTTTTAAAAAAGCAAGAGATAAGGAAGCTCAAGCTCTTCTTAAATCAAGGGTGCTTAAACAAAATAAAAAAGATTAGGATAAGCTCTTTAAGGAGTTAAAATAATTAAGTTATATCAATTTTGGGGATGTAATCTTTCGAAGAAAAAAACTTGCAATTAGATATTAAATTGTTATAATATCCCTAAATTAATATGCCTCAGTTAAGAAAAGATCCTATAATTGGTAGATGGATAATAATTGCTACTGAGCGTGCAAAGCGTCCTAAAGATTTCTCTTTTGTTGATACCTCACCTCCGGAAAAAGAATGTCCTTTCTGCAGAGGAAAAGAATACCTCACTCCTCCAGCGATTTATTCCTTAACAGATGAGAAAGGCGAGTGGCAAGTAAGGGTAATTCCCAGTAAAAATCCATTTTTAGAAGCTAATAAAGATTTTTGGAAGAAAGGAGAAGGACCTTACGATCTTATGGCTGGTATCGGGAGTCATGAGGTAGTTATAGAAACCCCTCAACATATTGCCAACATGGCAGATTTAGAGGCGGAGAATATTCAAAAGGTATTCTGGGCGTATAGAGAAAGAATAGAGACAATCAGAAAGGATGAAAAAATAAAATATGTACTTATTTTTAAGAATTATAAATGGGAAGCTGGAGGAGGAAGGGTAAAACATGCTCGCTCACAGATTATCGCTACACCAGTGAATTTAAAAAGAGTTAAGGAAGAACTTGAGGGAGCAAAATTCTATTATGATTATCATGAACGGTGTATATTCTGTGATATGATTCAACAAGAACTTAATGAGAGAAAAAGAGTGGTTTTGGAAGAGAATGGATTTGTAGCACTTGTTCCTTTTGCTCCCCGTTTTCCTTTTGAGGTTTGGATTTTACCTAAAAAACACTCTCCTGATTTTTATAAAATAAGTTGGGAAGATGCCCATTCTTTAGCTTTAGTGATGAAAAAGATTTTGTTAAAAATTAAAAATCTTTTGAAAGACCCCCCTTATAATTATGTGATTCACTCTGCTCCTTTTCGTCGGTTTTATCCTGGATACTGGTCAACGATTGAGGAAGACTTTCACTGGCATATAGAAATTACCCCTCGTCTTACCCAAGTAGCTGGATTTGAGTGGGGAACAGGTTTCTATATTTGTCCTACATTGCCTGAAGAAGCAGCAAAGTATTTAAGAAATGTGGAGGTTTAATATGCCTCAGTTAAGAAAAGATCCTATTGTTGGCAGATGGGTAGTAGTGAATGTAGAAAATCCCTTACATCCTTCTGATTTTCATCTTACTCCTTTTGCCCACAAAGGTAAAGATAACTGTCCTTTTTGTTATGGAAATGAGCATTTAACTCCTCCTGAGATTCAGGTAATTGCTGATTGCGCACGTGCTCCTAACACCTCAGGATGGAAGGTAAGAGTTGTCCCTAACAAATATCCTGCCTTAAGGATTGAGGGGAATTTAGATAAAAGAGGAGAGGGTATATATGATATGTCTAATGGCATAGGGGCACATGAAGTAATTATTGATACTCCTGATCATTTTAAAGGAATTGAGGAGTTAGAGGTGGAAGATATAAAGAATATAGTAAAGATGTATTGCCTGCGCAGTCTGGATTTAAGAAAAGATAGGCGTTTTAAATATATCCTTATTTTTAAAAATGTAGGAGCAGAGGCCGGTGCTTCTTTAGAACACCCTCATTCTCAACTTATTGCTTTACCTATGGTTCCTAAAAACGTAAAGGAAGAGATTAAAGGAGCAAAAAGGTATTTTGAGTTTAGAGAAAGATGTGTTTTCTGTGATATGATCGCTTATGAGAGAGAAGCAGGAGAACGCATAGTTTATGAGAATGAGTTATTTTTAGGGTTTTGTCCTTTATCTTCACGGTTCTCATTTGAAGTCTGGATAATCCCTAAGGAACATAAGGGTGATTTTGCCACCATAAATGATTTAGAATTGGAAAAATTAGCTATTTCTTTAAAAGAAGTTATTCGTAAATTGAAAAAAGTCCTGGGGGAACATCCCTACAACTATATTATTCACACATCTCCGATAAATACAGACGGCTATTTTTCTTATCACTGGCATATAGAAATAATGCCTAAGTTAACCAGAGTCGCCGGATTTGAGTGGGGGAGTGGTTTTTATATTGTCTTTACTCCTCCGGAATTGGCTGCAGACTATTTAAGAAAGGCATAAGAAAGGAGGAAGAATGACAAAAGTAGGAATTAACGGTTTTGGAAGGATTGGACGATTAGTTTTTAGAGCAGGCTTTAAAAGAGAAGATATTGAATTTGTAGCGGTAAATGATTTACCTGTACCAACTGAAGTTTTAGCCCATCTTTTAAAATATGATTCTAATTATGGAGAATTGAACTGTCAGGTAGAAGCAGAAAAAAATGCTCTCATTGTAGATGGAAAAAAAATTAAAGTTTTCAATCAAAAATCACCTGATTTAATCCCTTGGGAGGAATGTGGAGTAGATATTGTTGTAGAATCAACAGGTGTATTTAGAGAAAAGGAGAAGGCAGAACTTCATCTTAAAAGAGGAGTAAAAAAAGTTATAATTTCAGCTCCGGCAAAAGGTGAAGATATTACTATTGTTATGGGCGTAAACCATCAAAATTACGATCCTTCATCTCATAAAGTAATTTCTAACGCATCTTGTACTACTAATTGTTTAGCCCCGATGGTAAAAATTTTAGATGATAATTTAAAGATAAAAAAAGGTTTTATGACCACAATTCATTCCTACACTAATGACCAAAGAATATTAGATTTACCCCATAAAGACTTAAGAAGGGCAAGAGCTGCTGCTTTATCTATGATCCCCACAACTACCGGAGCTGCCAAAGCTATAGGAGTAGTGCTTCCTCATCTTAAAGGAAAATTAGATGGAATTGCAGTAAGGGTTCCCACTTCCACTGTTTCTTTAACCGACCTTATAGTGGAAGTAGAAAAATCTACTACACAGGAAGAGGTTAACAATCTATTCAAAGAAGCAAGTCAAACTTATTTAAAGGGCATTTTAGATTATTGTGAAATTCCTTTAGTTTCCCGCGATTTCGTAAAAAATTCTTATTCTTGTATAGTTGATGCTGGTTTTACAAAAGTAATTGAGGGTAATTTAGTAAAAGTTTTAGGATGGTATGATAATGAATGGGCATACTCGGTAAGAGTAGTAGATTTAATTGAATTTATTGCTTCAAAAGGTTTATAAAAAAGAAAAAGAATGATTTCGAAAAAAGTAAGGTCCTAAAACAAAATAAAGAAATCAAGATAGAAGGTTCTAAAAAATCCCACATTTCTGTTATTTTCCAACAATTTTTTAACCCTATGCCAGTATT
>CAZESF010000045.1:0-7381 GCA_964515205.1 uncultured Planctomycetia bacterium | reverse complement strand
TTTAACATTTTATTGTAGTAATTATTTTTAACATTTTGTTATTGTAACAACACAGTCTAATAAAGGCTTGACAATTTCTCCTTCTTGCGTTAAGTTATTTTCTATCTTACATAGAGAAAGGAGAATATGTTTTCTATAATTGAGGAAATTGTTGAAGAGATAAGAAAAGGAAGACCAGTAATTGTAGTAGATGATGAGTCAAGAGAAAATGAGGGAGATTTAGTAGTTGCTGCTCAATTTGCCACCCCTCAGATTATTAATTTTATGATTAAAGAAGCAAGAGGTTTGGTATGTATTCCTTTGACTAAAGAAAGAGTAAAAGAATTAGATTTGGAGCCTTTAAGAAAAGAAGAAGAAGATCCTTTCAAAACTGCTTGGAGAATGCCCGTAGATGCAAAAGAAGGTATTACCACAGGAATCTCTGCCTATGATCGGGCACATACAATAAAGGTATTGATTGACCCCAAGACACGTCCTCAGGATTTAATCAAACCAGGACATGTTTTTCCTCTGGAAGCAAAAGAAGGAGGGGTGCTTGTAAGAGCAGGACATACTGAGGCAAGTATTGATTTGGTTAAATTGGCAGGTTTATACCCGGCAGCAGTTATCTGTGAGATAATAAAGGATGATGGAAAAATGGCACGTCTTCCTGATTTAGTCAAATTTGCTAAAAAACATAATCTTAAAATTTGCACTATTGCTTCTTTAATTGAATATCGTCGAAAAAAAGAGAAACTGGTAAGATGTATAGAAAAGGTTAAGCTTCCTACAGATTTTGGAGAATTTGATTTATATCTTTATGAATCACTTATTGATAAAAGTTTGCACTTAGCTTTAGTTAAAGGAAAAATAGAAAATAATCCGGTAATCGTAAGGGTTCATTCTCAATGTGTAACTGGAGATATTTTTTCCTCACGAAGATGTGATTGCGGAAAACAGCTTCGTTATTCTTTAGAGTTAATTGGTAAAGAGGGAGGTGTGCTTTTATATTTGCAACAGGAAGGAAGAGGAATTGGTTTAAAAAATAAAATAAAGGCTTATCGTCTGCAGGAGAAAGGATTAGATACAGTAGAGGCAAATAAAGCTTTAGGTTTTTCTTCAGATTTAAGAGAATACGGAATAGGAGCTCAAATTCTTGTAGATTTAGGAGTGAAAAAAATCAAGCTACTTACAAATAATCCTCGCAAAATTATTGGTCTTTCTGGCTATGGCTTAGAGATTGTAGAGCGAATTCCTCTTAAAGTAGGAAAGACTGAGGAAAATGAGAATTATTTAAAGACAAAAAAAGTTAAGTTAGATCATATTTTATGAAAAAAGGGGAGGTAAAAATGAGAAAAAATATTATTTTTTCAATGGTTTTATTCTTTACTTTTCTAAATTTTCCTATCTTTGCTCAAGATTACAACCCCTTAAGGAAGCTAATGCGAGGTATTGCTAATGTAAGTTTGGCCAGTTTTGAAATTCCTCGTCAAATAATAAAGGTTACTGAAAGCGAAGGAGATATTGTGGGTGTATTTTGGGGGCCTATAAAAGGAATATGTTTCTTTGTAGGGAGAACAGTTTTGGGGGCTTATGAAGTGGGTTCTTTTATTTTTCCTCCCTATACTCCTTTAGTTAAGCCCGAATTTCTTTTTCTGAAAGAGGAGGAATAATGCTGAGGATAAGATTGAGAAAACCAGGAAAATCTATTAAAAGAAGGTATCATTTTAAGATTGTAGTTTCTGAAGCAAAGAAAGCAAGAGAGTCTGATTTTGTTGAAGAGGTAGGATTTTATGACCCTTCACGGAATCTTTTAAAAATAGATATTGATAAATATGAATCCTGGATTAAAAAAGGAGCACATCCTACCGAGACTGTAGAGAAGTTATTTAAAAGGTGTAGAAAAGAATTGAAAAAACAAAGCAATCAGAAAGAATAAAAGTGCCTCAACAACCCACAATTATTGCACAACTTTTCCCTTTAATCTTCCTTATCATTCTTTTTTATCTTCTTATTCTCCGTCCTCAAAGAAAGAAACAGATTGAACATCAGAATATGATTAAAAGTTTAAAAAAGAATGATGAAGTGGTGACTATAGGAGGGATTCATGGAGTGATTGTGAATGTTAAAGAGAAGACTTTTGTATTAAGAGTGGATGATAATACCAAAATTGAAGTAGATAAAAATAGCATTGCTTATGTAAAGAAACGACATGATAAATCCTCGTGATTTAAAATTACGTATTTTTATTATTTCAATCTTTCTCGTTTTGAGCATTCTTTTTATCTTCCCTTTTAAAGAAAAAATAAACTTAGGTTTAGATTTAAAGGGAGGGATGTATCTTACCTTAAAAGTAGATACTTCCAAAATTCCTCCCGATAAAATAAGACAGACTACAGAGGTAGCTTTAGAGGTGATAAGGAATCGTATTGATGAGTTTGGAGTGAAAGAGCCACGAATTCAGGTTCAGGGAGATAATTCTATTTTAGTAGAGCTTCCTGGAGTGGTTGACAGAAACCGGGCATTAAATATTATTGGACGGGTCGCTTTTTTAGAATTTAAATTAGTAGAGGATGATCCAGAAAAAATAAAACTTGCTCAGGAAGGAAAAGTTCCTTTTGGTTATGAATGGAAAAAATTTAAAGATGGATATTTACTTTTAAAGAAAGAACCTGTTCTTACAGGGAAGGATTTAGCTACTGCAGCCACTGGTTTTGATGCAAATATGTTTCCTCTGGTTACTTTAAGATTCAATTCAGAAGGAGCTAAGAAATTTGCCCAAGTTACAAAAAATAATGTAGGGGAAAGATTAGCGATAGTTTTAGATGGGGTGATAAAGAGTGCCCCCCGAATTAGAGAACCTATATTAGGTGGAAATGCCGAGATTACAGGAGATTTTACTCTTAAGGAAGCTCAAGATTTAGCATTAGTTTTACGTGCCGGAAGCTTGCCTTGTCCTTTAAAGATTGAAGAGGAAAGAACAGTGGGACCACTTTTAGGGAGTGATATGATAAAAAGAGGAATTTTTTCAATAAGCCTGGGAGCAATTTTGGTAGTTGTTTTTATGCTTATTTATTATCGTGTAGGAGGAGCAGTTGCTTTTATATGTTTGGTTTTGGATTTGCTTTTTATTCTTGCCGGATTATCTTTTCTAAAAGCTACATTAACTTTGCCAGGAATTGCAGGAATGATTTTAACTTTGGGTATGGCGGTTGATGGAAACGTCTTAATTTTTGAGAGAGTTAGAGAAGAGTTAGATGAGAAAAAACCTCTTTCTTTGGCGATAAAAAATGGATTCGATAAAGCTAAACGCACAATTTTTGATGCTAATCTAACTACACTTATTGCTGCTTTATTTTTATTTATTTATGGAACCGGCCCCATAAGGGGATTTGCTACAACTTTGTCTTTAGGGATCCTGGCAAGTATTTTTACTGCTGTATTTGTGGGAAGGACAATTTTTTATTTTTTTCTTAAAAGAATGAAAATATTTAAGATGCTTAGATGGATAAAGTCAGCTAATATAAATTTTGTGAAAATGATAAATGTTTGTCTGATAATTTCTTTAATTTTGATTACTGCAGGGGTGATAAATTTTGGGATAAAAAAAGATAAATGGGGAATAGATTTTACCGGGGGTCAAATCGCTAAATATAAAATTATTCCTCCGCCAAAAATTGATGAGGTAAGAAGGATTTTGCATCAGGCTAATTTAAAAGATTTACTTATTCAAGAATTTAAAGATATAAAGGGAGGAATAATTATAAGAAGTAAAAAGGATGTATCTTTAAAAGTAGAGGAAAGCCTGAAGAAGAAATTTAAAAAAGTAATTCCTTTGGGTGTGGAAAGAATTGGTCCGGCAGTAGGAAAAATTTTAAGAAAAAAAGCTACATTAGCGGTAATTTTTTCTTTGTTGGGGATTTTAATCTATATCGCTTTTCGTTTTAAACATTTTGATTTCGCTTTTGCAGGAGTTATTGCTCTTTTCCATGATGTATTAATTACCTTGGGGATTCTTGTTTTGGCAGGATTTAAAATTTCTCTTCTTGTGGTTACGGCACTTCTCACAATTGCTGGCTATTCAATTAATGATACAATTGTAGTTTATGACCGTATTCGGGAGATTTCCAAAAGATTATATAAACTTTCCTTAAGAGAAATAATTAATAAGGCAATAAATCAAACTTTATCCCGCACAATTATTACCTCTCTCACCACAATTTTAGTTGTCTTATGCATGCTTTTTTTTGGAGGAGAATCTTTAAAAAGCTTCTCCTTTGCTCTTCTTGTTGGTTTTATCACCGGAACCTACTCCTCTATTTATATCGCCTCTCCTTTAGTTCTTCTCCTGCATAGAAAATGATTGAGTCTTTAAAACTTTACTCTTTAAAAGAAATATCTCAGGAAGTTGTTATAGAAAAACTTACCCAATTAGGTTATCTGCGTACAGAAGAGGTAAATTTTGAGGGAGATTTTTCTCGAAAAGGAGATACATTAGAGATTTATCCAGTCAATTTTAATCTTCCTATAAGAGTAGAGTGGGAATTTACCATAATAAAAAAGATATATAGTTTTGATAAAAACATAAATAAAAAGATTCTTGAGTATGATTTTCTTATTATTCTGCCCTACATACGAAAAAAAATAAAAAGATATACTGAGGAAATCCCTTTAGATATTGCTTTAAATATAAAAAAGGGAGATTTAGTAGTGCATACAGATTATGGAATAGGAAGATTTTTAGGATTAAAGAAGTTAAAAGTAAAAAATAAAGAAGAGTATTATTTAGCGATAGAGTATAAAGATAAAGATATTCTTTATGTTTCTCGTGAAGACATTCATAAATTGCATAAATATGTAAGTTTTTCCTTAAAACCCCCCAAACTTACCAAATTAGGAACACAAGAGTGGATAAGAACAAAAAAGAAGGTTGAGGAGGGAGTAAAGGAATTTGCTTGGGAACTTTTAAGAATTGAGGCTCAGCGTCGTCTCAAGGGAGGGTTTAAGTTTTCTCCTGATTCTGAATGGCAAAAAATTTTTGAAGAGAAATTTCCTTATCCGGAGACACCTGATCAGATTAAAGCAATTGAGGAGGTCAAAAAAGATATGGAGAGCTCCTCCTGTATGGATAGATTAATCTGTGGAGATACCGGATATGGGAAGACAGAAGTTGCTATGCGGGCAGCATTTAAAGCAGTGATGGATTCTAAGCAAGTAGCATTTTTAGTTCCCACAACTGTTTTAGCTTATCAGCATTATGAGAATTTAAAAGAGAGAGTAAAAGACTTTCCTATAGTAGTAGAGATGCTTTCTCGTTTCCGCACAAAAAAAGAGCAGGAAATTATTTTAAAAAGATTGAAAGAAGGTAAAATTGATATAATTGTAGGGACACATCGGCTTTTATCTGATGATGTGAAATTTAAAGATTTAGGACTTTTAATTATTGATGAGGAACAACGTTTTGGTGTTGTTCATAAAGAAAAGATTAAAAAAATGAAAGCGGGAATTGATGTTTTGACCTTAACAGCAACTCCCATCCCTCGCACCCTTTATATGGGGCTTGTAGGACTTAAAGAAATATCTTTAATTGAGACACCACCTCAGGAGAGATTAGCAGTAAAAACAAAAATTTTAGAATTTTCTCCTTCATTTATAAAAGAAGCAATCGTTAGAGAAATAAAAAGGGGTGGGCAGGTTTTTTTTATCCATAATCGAATCAGGACTCTTCCCAGAATAGAGAAGATTTTAAAAGAGATTCTACCTTCTTTAAAGATAGGAGTAGTCCATGCTCAAATGTCCACCCGAATCATTGAAAAAGTAATGTTAAATTTTATTGAAAAAAGAATTTCTTGCCTTTTATCTACAGCAATTATTGAATCAGGCATTGATATTCCTTCAGCAAATACAATTTTTGTCAATGATGCTCATACCTTTGGGCTTGCTGATTTGCATCAGTTAAGAGGAAGGGTGGGTAGATTTAATATCCAGGCATATGCTTATTTTTTAGTTCCCAAATTTTCCTTAATTTCTCAGGAAGCAAGAAAACGCTTAAAGTTATTAGAAGAATTTTCCCACTTAGGAGCAGGATTTAAGATTGCTCAAAGTGATTTGGAACTGCGCGGTGCAGGAAATCTTTTAGGAAGAGAACAACATGGCTTTGTTTCATTAGTTGGTTTTGATCTTTATTGCCGTTTACTTAAAAAAGAGATAGAATATTTAAAAAAATCCTAATGAAGAAATTTAAATTATTTTTTCTTTTTTTGTTTTTCGCTTTGTTAGTTTTAAAAGCTGAGGAGATAAATCGAACTATTGCTAAGGTAAATGATAAGGTGGTTACTTTGCAAGATTTAGAAAACTACTGCAAACTTTTCAAATATCAAAACCCTCAAATTCAGATTGATGAAAAACTTAAAAAAAAGATTTTAAATACTCTTATTGAAAATAAACTTATTCTTTCCTTAGCTAAAAAAGAAAAAGTAGAAGTTCCTCAATATTGGATTAGAAAAGAATTGGAAAAGATTATTTCTTCTTATCCTTCTCGAGAGGCTTTTTATCAGACTCTTGCCAAAAAAGGACTAAATATTACTCTTCTTAAAGAAAGACTAAAAGAACAGTATCTTATCCAGTGGATGATAGAAAAATATGTTCGTTCAAAAATAAAAATTACTCCTTATGAAGTTACGCAATTTTACTATAACAATAAAGAGAAATTTATAAAGCCCTGTTCGTATTTTCTTTGGATTGGAAAATGGGAAAAGGAAGAGAAAGCGGAGAAAATCTATGAGAAGTTGAAAGAAAACCTCAAGATAAACAAAGAAAGTTGTGGACTGACTCATATTCAGATAGAGGAAAATGAGTTAAAAGAAGAGATTAAAAAAATAGTCAAAGAGATGAAAGAAAAAGAATTAGTTAAAAGAAAAATTGGGGATTTTTTTTATCTTATCTACTTAGAGAAGAAAACCCCTTCTCGCAGGCTTTCTTTGGAAGAGGTAAAAGATGAAATCTATTCTCTTTTAGAAGAAAAAAAATTTGGGGAATTGTTTAAAAAATGGATACAGGATTTAAAAAAACATGCTCTAATTAAAATTTATGAGTAAAAAAGTAATTATCACTATTGGAGATCCAGCTGGATGCGGACCTTATATCACTTTAAAAGCGATAGAAAATTTTAGAAGAAAAGACATAAGATTTATAATTGTGGGAGGCAAAAAAATAATAGAAAAAAATCCTTCTTTCTCTAAAGTAAAAAAAAGAATTGAGATTGTTGATGTAAATACTTCTTCAAGGATAAAAAAAGGTTATATAAGTAAAGAGGCAGGTAAGGTAAGTCTTAATTATTTAACAGAAGCTCTTTTTTTAATAAAAAAAGAAAATATAAAAGCTTTTGTTACCGCACCCGTTT
>CAZESF010000044.1:0-7533 GCA_964515205.1 uncultured Planctomycetia bacterium | reverse complement strand
TTTGAATCCCATAAAGAGAGGTATAACCATTTCTGTCTGTATAAGGAGATAAATCTCCTTTTAATTGTTTTAAAGATATAGCAGGAAGGAGTCTATTTAAAGAAAAAATAGCACAATTGTAATCACTTCTTTGAGGAAATAAACTTGTTTTATATACTAATTGAAAAAAGGAGGGGAATTTTAAACCTGAGTTAGCTTTGTGAATCGGAGGTCCTTTTATAGGAGATGTTTCAAGAAGTGCTTCTTTTTTCTCTATCTTAAAAATCTCATTCACTATCTGGGTTAAGGCTAATTTTTGAAGGAAGTTATTTACTAATAAAATATAAATTTTTCTTCCCTTATCAATAGCATTGGTAATTTGCGCTTTGTGCAAATTTCTTTTAGAAGTAATTCCTTCTTCAATAATCTCTTTAAAATCTTCTCCTATGACAGTCATCTTCTTATCTTCATTTACCATCTGAGCATCAACCGTGTCATTAGCATTATCCTTAACTATCTCAGGAGCCTCTTGCAAGAATAATAAGAAAGAGTTATTATTATCATCTTCTTCAAAAAAATTCTTTTCTCCAGGTTTATAAGCAGTGCCATAAGGAATCTTATCTGAAGGAACTCCTTCTATAAAAACATCAGAAATAACAGAAACTTCTTTCCATCCTTTTCGTGCTTCCTGGGAGCATATATATTTTATCTTTGGTCTTAATTTTTCTATAGATATTTCCTGAATATAAATTTTACCTTCTACTTCTTCCTTTTCATATTTATATTCAACCTTTCTTCCGTTTACTCCTGTCACTTTAACAATATGGAAAATAGGCTTTTCTTCATCATTCTTTTCATTTATAACCAATATATCCCCTTCTTTTATTTTAAAAGAATCTTTATTTTTCGGCTCAAGTAATCTATATCCTTTTTCTCCTATCTTTTGAGCAAAAGTCAGAAAAGATACGGTTCCGTCTCTCTCTGTCTTAGAATTATCCACATTTAAACCTACCACTGAAATGAGCAATTTCCAGCAATTATTAAGAAAACCGGTAAAACAAGTTATCAAAGAGGTATTCTTTACAGGTTGCTTGGAAGAAATATTTTCCTTAACTACGTCCTTCTCCCCACCAACCGTATCATTCTTTATAACCTTAGTAACCGTATCATCAGATCTCTTAACCGTATCATAACTATAATTTTTAATCCTCAAAGGAGTAAAGCCATAAGGACTGGAAGATTCTATTTTGATCCCATAAGGAGAGTAAAATCCCTCTATCTCCTTAGCTGAAGCTTCAGGAAGAAGAATTAATTTTAAACGATTAAGCAGATTTTCCTTTTTCTGACGTTCTTTTAATATCTTCTTAAGGAATGAAGTTTTTTCCACTTTCTGAGAAACAATTTTTCGATAGAAAAGGGTGTTGGAAAGAATTAAATTAGCAAAATCTAAATTTTTTGTCCAAGTAAACTCAGAAAATAAAAAAATACCTACAATAAAACAGGAAAGAAGTTTTACCCATACTTTTTCTCTAAAATTACTCATAGTAAATTATATAAAAAAAGCCGGGTTACCTTAAGTTTCGGCAACCCGGCTATCCTTTTCTATAATTAATTTTAATTAGGACCCGTGGCTTTCCGCCCCCACCTTGCAGTAGGTTTGGCTTTATCGTTCTTAAGAAAATTTAATAATGTATGTTTCAAAGATACAAACTTTAGTATTAAAATATATAATTTTTTCCTACCATTTGTCAAGAGAAAACATCTAACTTTTGTTTTTCTCTAAGTAATCTTCTTCTAAATCGATACTTCTTAAAATACTCCTTGTGAGTCTCTCTCCACATTTTAAGATATTGAGCACGTTTCTTTTCCCATGCAGTTTTTTTTTCCTTATATTTGAAATAATTGGGGTTTCTTTCCCGCCATAATTTCTGGTTAAGAAGCTGCCTTTGATGTTGACATAAAGGATTAGAACATACCTTCTGATTAGGATGATACTTATTAGGAATGAATTCCCTTCCACAAATTTGACATTTCTTTTTTCTCATTCCGTGGCTTTTAGTGCTGGTTAAAAATATATACCATATTTTTTTAAAAAAAGTCAAGGGAAGTTGAAAATTTTGTCCAATTTTTATCTAAAATAAGCCCAAGAAGCTAATATTCATAAGCCTCATATACTTTTAAAATTAACAACTTTATCCTTATCTAACCGTATCAAACTGTATCAAAATGGCAAAATTTTACAAAATTTTTCTATATCTAAACCATATTCAAATTCAAAAATAAACATTATTCTCCATAAATTAACGAATGCAAGAATACAAAAAGCGGAAAGTAAATAAATCTTCTATCATGAAACCGTATCAAACAGTTTCAAAAATTCCTCTTGACATCTGATATGTATATAAGTTATACTTTAAAAAGAGTATGAGACAGTTCTTACGAAAAAAAAGGGTTTTCCTTCTTCTATTTTTAAGCATTTTCTCTTCTTCTTTTTTCGCTTCTTTCCCCAATGTCTCTATTAAAAAAAAATATCTTTCTTTTATATCACAAAAAATCAATCTTTCTCTTATTTTGCCTGAGGAAATTAAAACCCAGGGGTATAAAGGCACAGTTAAGGTGGAATTCATCATCTCTAAGAAAGGAAAAGTAAAAAAAATAAAAATTTTACAATCTTCAGGAATCGCTTCCCTGGATAAAGCTATCATACATAGTATTTATGCCGCTCAACCTTATCCTTTCCCTTCTGAGCTTAAAAGGTCCTATTTGGACATTATTTTACCTATAAAATTTGCCTATCCTGCTTCTCCCAAAAAAGAAGTTAAAAAAAGGTTTAAAGAAAAAATAAAAAGCAAAAGTAAGTTCGAAATTAAAAGCAGAAAGAAAATAAAAGAGAAAATAATTTTAAGAAAAAAAAATGATATTTATACCTTATTAAAAAACAAAAATTATCTTTTCAAACTCTATCAAATCGGTGCCCATAATTCTAAACCTTTAAAGATAAGAGAAAGGCAGAAAAAACTGGCTCATCTCAAAATAAAAGAAACTTTAAGAGAACTCTTCCCTTATCTAAGTATAGAATATAAAGAAGATAGGGGAGAGGCGATTACAGATAATTACAGAAATAAAAATTATGGGATAAAATTGGAACATATTCTATACGATTTTCATCAAAGAAACGATAACTACCGAAGAGAAAAGATAAATTTAGAGGTAGCAAAAAAAAGCTATGAAAAAGAAAGAAATGACTTACTTTTTGAAGTCCTAAAAGCTTATTATCAAATATGTGCAGAAAAAGAAATTTTAAACCTTTGGGAAAAACTTAAAAAAGAAACGGATAAAGATTATGAATTAGCCAAAATTCTTAAAGAAGGACATCTTATTACGCAAATAGAATATCTTAAAATCTCTTCTCTCCTAAATAGAATATCTTCAGAATTAGTAGCCCAGAAAAATAGATATCTATTAGCTTCGGCTAATCTTAAAAAAGTTTTAGGAATTCCTCCTTATAAAGAAATTCCTAAAATAGAATTTGCTCATCTTAAAGAAAAAATAGATTTGGACAAAAAAGTAAAAGATTATATAAGTATTGCCCTTAAAGAAAGACCGGAAATTACTCTATGGGAAAAGAGTATTGAAGCAACAAAATTGGGGTTAAAAGTGGCAAAAAATGAAAAAAAACCTAAATTACTTCTGGAAAGCTTTTGGGGAAAATCTGGCGAAGCTTATGGCTGGCAAGATTTAGAGCTTGCCACTACCTGGAATGTTACAGGAAAAGTTGTCTGGCTTTTTGGAGGTAGTTCTCAGGAAGTATCCTTCACTCATGAAAAAACTGTTCCTACTGAAATTACTGAAGTTTCTAACAAAGTTAAAACAGACAGTTTATCTTTCAAAACCACTCTCTTGGATAAACTTAATTATTATTCAAAGGTAGAAGAAAGTAAAGTAGCTCTAAACCAAGCCCAAGATGAATTAGAAAAGATTAAGAAAGATGTCGCTTGGGAAATACAGGAAGGATATACCACCTATTTGGAAGGAAAAGAAGAGATAAAAATGTATAAAAAAGAAGTAAAACTAAGAAAACAAGAATTATTGTTAAATAAAGAACTTTTTAAAGCAGGAGAAATAAAACTTTCTGAACTGATTGAAAACAAAATAAAACTTATTCAAAGCTATACTCTCTTTATCCGAGCAAAATTGAAATTATATCAGGGAATAGTTCTTATAGATAAAGGAACTGGATTTAAGGCAAATTTGATAAGTAAATTATAGGAGGAAAAATGAAGATCCTAAAACTATTATTTTTAATTTTTCTCATTTATAATTTAGCAGGTTTCTGCCAAGAAAAAGCTATAGACAAGTTTAGAAAAAGAGAAGAAAAACTCAAGAAGAGAAAAGCTTTGGAGGAAAAAACTTTAGAGAAGAAAATAGAAAAGATAATGAAGAAAACTTCGAAAAAACTGAAGGGAAAAGAAAAAATACCCCTTGAAGAAGCAGCTGTCCCCGTAATTGCCTTTCGAATAAAAAAAGTAAACTTTAAAGAAACTATCCCTGTTTTAGGAACTATCAAACCATTTGAAAAGATAAAGTTGAAATTTGAAATAAAAGGCAAAGTAAAAAAGGTATATAAAAATGAGGGAGAAAGAGTAAAAAAGGATGAAGTTTTGGCAGAATTAGATGAGAATGAGTTTCTTCTAAGAGTAGAATATGCAAAAAACAAATATATTGCTGAAAAAAATACATATCTTTCTATGGAGAAAGAATATCAATTAAAAAAGAGGTTATACGAGAAAGGAGCAATTCTGAAAGACAAATTAGAAGAGATAAGATTAAAACTGGAAGCACAAAAATATAGAATGAAAGCTGCCGAAAGTGAATGGCAACTGACTCAGGAGGATTTAAAAAAAATAAAGCTTATCTGCCCTTCTAATGGAGTAATTGATGAGAAAAAAATAGAAGAAGGAGAAATTGTCTCCTCCCAAGATGAAGCATTTACTATTTTAAAAGTAGATAAAGTCTATGCAGAAGTAGGAATTACAGAAAAAGATATTGCTAAAGTCAAAAAAGGTCTAAAAGCACAGATAAAAACTGACGCATATCCTCAAGAAGAATTTTCTGGAGTAGTCAAAAATATCCTTCCTTCTATAAAAGGTATCTCCCGCACTCTTACTTTAAAAATAGAAATAGACAACAAAAAAGGATTACTTCTGCCAGGAATGTTTATAAGAGGAGATATTATTTTGGCTGATTTAAAAAATGCATATATTGTTCCTAAAGGATCTCTCTTAAAAGCAGGTTCGCAATATATAATAATACTTATAAAGCCACAAGAAAAAATTACCCAGGAAAAATTAGAAAAAGAAGGAATAAAAGGCATAATTGAAGTAAGAAATGTTGGAGTAAAATATGTAGGAGAAAAATATGTTCAAATAACTGATGTAGGAGAAAATGAATTAATTGTCCTTCAAGCAACAAAGACTCTTTCTCCTTCATCACCAGTTAAAGTAATCAATATTGAGGAATACCAAAAAGGAGGTGAGGAGTGAGAAGGTTTTTTTTATGGTTTTCTTTCTTGCTCTTTTTTATAGGAACTTTTTTATTAAAAAACAGTGAAGCCCAAAGACTTTTTAAAAAAAGAGAGATTGAGATAGGTTTGATGAGAAAACAGACTGAAAAAATTGTAAAAGAAGAAAAGGTTAAATCTTTCTCTATTACTCCTTTAAAAGTTATCCCTCAAGACTCAACTGTTTACAGAGTTTCCTTTTCCAAAACAGGAGATTATCTTGCTTTCTCCACAAAATCAGGAAAGATAGGAATTTATAATTTAAAAAGGAGAAAGATAAAAGAAGAAAAGGCTTCAGAGAAACCTATCTATTATGTAAGCTTTCATCCTTCCAAAGATATTATTACTTACGGAGGAAGGGAAGGAAAAATAATAATCTATGATGTAAAAAAAGATAGAATAATCCATGTAATTTTTGAATTAGAAACACCTATCACTGATACAAAATTTTCTCCTGACGGAACAGTATTATGTGCTGTTCACTTAGGTAAATACGGTCTTACCTTTTATGATACAGAAAATTATAAAGAACTTATGAATATAAAATCACCTCAAGGAGGTCTTTATTACGCATCCTTTTCTCCAGATAACGAACTTTTAGCAGTTGTAGGGCGAAATAAAAAAATATCTATATTTCCTTTGGGAAGAAAAAAACCTTCTGTTATACTAAATAATCATATTTCTCTAACTTTATGTGTAGAGTTTTCTCCTGATAATAAATTTTTAGCCTCAGCAGGAGCAGATGCTCAATTATTTTTATGGGAAAAAAAGAAAAATAAAATAAATCCTGATCCTGTATTTAGCTGGACACATGGTAATTGGGTCACATCTTTAAAATTTTTCAAAAAATATCTCTTTACCACCTCCAAAGATGGTAAAGTGAGAATTTTTAATTATGCAAACAAGAAGTTATTAGGTGTATTTAAAATAAGTCGCTGTCCTGCCTTCAGTATAGATATTGATAGAGAAGGAAAATTTCTAGCGGTAGGCACTAAAGAAGAAGGGGTAAAAATTTATGAATTAAAAAAGATTTTAGAAAAAGTTGAACTTTAAATTAATTGGTTATTTTAGGTGAATTTTAAAAAAGATGAAAATAACATCTTTCTGTGTAAGAAGACCAATCACTACTTTGATGTTTTTTTTAGGAATCCTTCTTTTAGGAGCGATCTCATGGTATTTTCTGCCTCAGGAACTCTTCCCTCCCCTAACTTATCCGGTCATTACCGTTCTTACTACATACGAAGGCGCTTCTCCCTATGAGATTGAAAGTCTAATTACAAGACCTATTGAAGAAGTTGTGGGAACAATCAACCGGGTAAAAAGTATCTCTTCTATCTCTAAAGAAGGAACTTCTATCGTAATGGTAGAATTTGACTGGGGAACAAATATGGATTTTGCTTCCTTAGAGGTAAGAGAAAAAATAGATTTAAAAAAGGCTTCTCTCCCTCGTGAAGCCAAAGAACCTTTAGTAATGAAATATAATCCTTTTCAAACTCCCACAATGAGGATAAATTTAACCGGTGATATCTCTCCTCTAAAATTAAGAAAATTAACTGAGAAAACTTTAAAAGAAGATTTGGAAAAGATTGAGGGAGTAGGCTGTATTGAAGTTGTTGGTGGAGCAAAAAGAGAGATTTTGGTAGAAGTAGATGAAGCCCGCCTGCGTGCTGCTTCTTTATCTATTTTAGATATCTACAACAGTCTAAAAAATGCAAATCTAAATTATCCTGCGGGAAGAATCGAAAAAGCCTTTTTTGAATTTCTTTTAAGAACCATAGGAGAATTTAAAACAGTAAAAGAAATTGAAAAACTCCCTATAAAAGCAGAATATCCTATTTCAGAAATAAGGCAATTGGTCTTAGAAAAAGAAGGAGAAAAAGAAACTACTGCTCCTGAAACAGAAAGATTAGTCTTTTTAAAAGACATAGCTAATGTGAAAGATACCACCAAAGAAAAAGAATCAATTTCTCGCTATCAGGGAAAAGAATGTGTAA
>CAZESF010000043.1:0-7538 GCA_964515205.1 uncultured Planctomycetia bacterium | reverse complement strand
TTTCTTTTTATTTCTTCCACACTTTTCAGTTTCAGAATCTCATCCATAAGGCATTTATATGTCTCTATCACTTCCTTCACCCAGTCCTGACATTCTCTATATTTCATTTCTATCCCTCCTTTTTCCCATCACTTTTGACTTCTTTTTTTCACTTACCCACTTCCTTTCTGGCCTCTTCACGTGCTTTCAATAGCAATAGAACCAGCCAGTCAGGGTTTGCTTTTGACAGGATTTCTTTAAATGTTGCAGCAGCCCTTTCCTGTATTTCCCTGATAATCCTGTTTTCTGTTTTTTATCTCAAGGATTTCAAGTAACATGAGGCTTGCGTCCAGATTGTCAAAGCCACTGATGTATTTTTTCATCTCTCCTCTCCCCTTATGCATGAATGAGGAGCAAGTCACGACCCGTTACCCTTATGTACTTCCTTTTTTCCAGTTCATTCAGCAAATCTTCATATGTCCAGTTTTCAAAATTCCTGCTGTAGAAATCTTCTTTGATTCTATTGAGAACCTCCTGCAATTCATCCTCACTTAAATCGTTTCCACTATCACTTCATGCCGTATGTCTTTCTCATCGGAGTCCTGCAGAACAAGGATTTTCATTTTTCACACCCCCCTTTTTGTTTTTTTACCGATAGACGGGATTTTTTAAAATTCGGAAAAACTTCTTACCTCCTCCCAGTATTTTGCTTTTCTGAAGTGTTCATCAAATTTTCTCCATTTTTCTTTGGCGTTTCTTTCGACTTTTCTAACAATCTCATCATCAATCCCGTATGCTTTCAAAAACTCTAAAACAAAATTAAGGTTATCCTTTCTTTTCATCACGATTGGTTCCTGAATTGCTCTGCTCCTGAGAATTAAAACTGCGTCACTGTTTTTGAGAAAGTTACTGAATCTGAGTGTCTGAGACATGTTTTTTACTTCTCCTCATTCTTCTGATAATCCGGTTATTTTTTTGTTGATAGACAGCATACCGGGTTCATTCCCCGTCCTGTCTGGTTTTTAAAAAAACAAAAAAATTTTGAAGAGAGACCCCCCATGATGGGAAAACCTCCTCTTGAAGAGGTGGTGAGAAGGTTTCTACCCCTGATTGAAGGTTATGCCTGCAGGTTTAAACATATATATCACATAAACACCGTGATTGACAGAGATGACCTTGTTTCAGCTGGAGTAACGGGGCTTATAGGCCTATCGCAGGTATAATCCCTCCAGAAAGGTAAGATTTGAGGTTTTTGCCTGGCCAAGAATTAAAAGAGCCATATTTGACGAAATAAGAAGGCTGTATCTTGGCACGAGAAATGCCAGGAAAAAGAAGAAAGGTCTGAAGGAAAAAGAAACTAAATCTACCGGGGGGAAGGATGGGAGGGTTAAAGTTTATCAGTTTTGAGGATCTGATGAGGGAAGTTTCTACCTCCAGATACGTAAAGCTGCAATTTTAAAACTCAGGGAAAGTCGGGAGCTTGCATAAGAGAGATGATTTCTTTCAGGTATCCTTTCCAGAGAAAATCGTCTTACCTTGTCCCCTCTTATACAGAAGACCATTCCTTCTGTCTGGTTTAAATGTAGAAAAACGGGGAAAGACAGTATAATAGGGAGGTGGTGATGGAGGTTACTTTTTACCCTATTTCCGGGCTTTTGAGCTGATGGAGGGTTTGAAAGCACCGGGAAGTATGGCAATGTTGAAGCTGAAAAACGAAAGGATTGTGGATATTTTTTAAAGCTGCCCACCTATATATAGTTTTTTTCTTCTTAAAGATTTAATTAACTATGTGTATAATATTTATCACAAAAGCAACTTTCACAGACTTTACCCAAAAGTTTTTTAATGTTATTAAGCAATTTGGGCAAGAGTTCTTTTTTTATTATTACATATCCATGTTCATCTGAATCAAGTTCATTGATATGGTTTATTACATCTTTTAATTTCTCCGGGTTTTTATATTCATCTACTTTTCCATTTGTATGCACAATGCAATTTCTTACTTTTAATAAATCCTGAATAAACTTCCATTCTGAAGAATCCGAAGGAAAAGGAATTTTACAGGCCTTCCTAATAAAATTTTTTGCTCTTTCAATTCCTTGTCCTTTCAAGTCATTAGGGTTTAAGCTTAAGCCTTTGAAATGTTTAACAATATTGCATATTTCCTCTAAAAGATATTCCAATATTGAAAAAATTAAAATTATTACTGAGTATCTGAAATATCTTTGAAATTTTTTTATCCTTTCATATTCTTCAGCAAAAAAGTCTTCTTCAAAAGGATCTAATTTAGAATACTTTTTTATTTTCTCTTTATACATCCTTTTCAACCTTATTGATTCATTTTCAAACCATCTCTCGAAATTCTGAATGTACTCCTGTAACTCTTCTATCTCTGAACTTACTAAAAAATCCCAAAAAAGATGTTTATACATATTCAATCGTTTAAAATCCATGCTTAACCTCCTTTGAGAGTTTTAATACAAAACCAATTAAATTAAGCGGGTTCAAAAATATCCCGCAATTTTTAAATCCTTAAGCTTCTTTAACTGCTCCTTAAAGTTTTTTGTTTAATTTCTTCTGCAGGATTTTTGTCAGGTTAATGTTTTGGTTTTTTCCGGTTTTTTTGTCTACATAATTATTTTATACCAGATTTCTTTCATTTGTGTTAAATTTATTGCAATAAACTGCGTTAAAAATTAAAATCTTTCCAAACACAAAATGCTTAATATCACAACTTCCTGATGTGACCTCTGAAGATAAAGGAATTGCAGGGAAGGACATACTTAGTAGATGAATAGCATTATGTTAATAACTTAATATACGTTGCCGATGAAAAAAATTTGAAGAAGCCGAGCAGAATTCAAAAAAAGCTTTGCCAGTTGATTGGTTATATAAATGCCAAAAAAAAGAAAAAGAAGTAAATTTATGAATAAACAATCAAAAAACATAAAATTTTGTGTAAGCTGTGGAGAAAAAAATTAATTTTAACGCAGAGATCTGGCCTAAATGTGGTGTGAAACAACTCATTGAAAGAAATTCCGGGTTAGCTGTTGTTCTCAAAAATCCGGGAGTGGCCGCTGTTCTCAGTTTCTTTATTCCAGGATTGGGGCAGATATATAATGATGAAATAATTCTCGGATTTTGGGTTTTAATATTTCAGTGTCTACTTTTATCTCTAACTTTTTTTATGGTCATAAGTTTGTTCTTCTTATTTCAATTATTCTATGAATACTGGGAATAATTGACGTTTACAAAGCTACAGAAACATCCACAGAAAAATTAGGAACGAAAAAAATTTAAGCTACCAATTTTTGGATAAGATCTAAAACAATATCTCACCTAGTAGATATTCCAGCGCTTTTTGATAAACCAGATCCCAATAACAGTGCGTAAATTCCAAGATTAAAATGAATCCATTAAGCAAGTTTAATAGTAGGATTGGTTTTCATAGTAAATAGTAAACATTATACTTTAATCGTTTTTATCAGTACTATCTTGTTTCTCGGAACTTCCAAGAGTAAGTGGAGGAACACCCGAACCTCCTCTAGGAGGATTTGAAGGATCTAAATTTCCCTCTGTAGGTTGGTATCCTTTTTTGTAAGGTTGATAACCTTCCTGAATTGGCTTCTTTTCATTATTTTCTTTCATATTTCCCCCTTTTACTTAAAGAATTCTATCATTGATATTTCTTTTCCAAGAATTAATATTCCTTTAGATCTCTCAACAGGCTTTATAAATTTTCCATTATTATCTAATTTCCAAACTTCTTCTAAGTATATCTGTTCTTCTGCAGGAAAAGATGACGCAAAGGAATTAGTATCATATTTTCCTCCAATTTTTCTTCCATCTTTTAAATGAACAATAACCCAAAAGGATTTTCTTTTACCAAATATGTAGTCCCATGCTTTAGGAACAGGATGAATTATAAATTTGGACAAAAATTTCCATTTTTGGAATAATATAACAAAAATAAAAGGCCATACAGCGGGCGCAATAAATAGCACTAAAATTAAAATTATTAAGAAGCATATTATATGTTTTTGGTATATATTTTTCGAATAAACCAAGAATATAAGCCAAGAAAATGCAGCATAATTTAAAGAACTATATCCTAAAACTTCTGTTAATGAGCTTGAGAAATCTCGTCTTTCTCCAGGAATCAACAAGTCATATACTTTAAGTGAAATAAATCCAGGAATAAAGAAAATTAAAAATAGTAATAATTTATTTGTTTCCCAAATATTCATTTTGCTTCTAATCTGAGCCGAGATAAAACTGCTTTAAAAGATTCATTCACTTTCGCCCTTTCCTCCTCTATTTTCTTAAACCTCGCTAAAGTCACCTTTATCAAAAGCACTTTTTTCTTGCTCTTAGACACTACATACCACGAAAAAGAAGTTTCTAAGAATTATTTTTTTAAATTTAATTTTTTCCTACTTTTTAAAAACATTTCAGAAAATACTGTTTCTTTTTAGAAGAATTCTATTTTTTAAAAAGATATCATAAAAATTTTTAATATCAATCTCAAACTGATTCTGTTTCGGATTCTGCCTAAGAAGACCTTTCAACTATTTTTTTATTTATCTTCCTTTGTATTCTTTTTTCAGGGATACAAAGAGAATCCTATATCTTTTTTAAGAAATTTTAACCAATCTCGAATTTTGTTCATAATTTGTCCATTTTTGGTGCCTTTTTATATTCAATTTTTCACAACAAAGATTTGGCCTTTCTTTGTAATTTTATAAAAAGATGGTTTTTTCTATTATTATATATACCCTCTTCCTGTAATAAAAAAGGTAAAAGAAGTTTTAAAATTCTATAAAAAATCAATCTTCGCTTCAAGAAAAACCGTCAAGTTCAAGCTGACAATTATTTTAAAATGTTATTTTCGGGTAGGTAAATAGAAGGCTTAAAAACTGCCTGACAAAGTTTTTTTCTTTTACATATATTAAATATGTATGAAAACAGCGGAAAAATTTGGGTGATTCTGGGTGTTCTGGAAGACAAAAAAACAAAGGATTATTCATAGAATAGAGGCAATTAGAAAAGAAATTTTAGAACTTCCCTCTTATTTAATCAAAAATATGTAAATTAAAAAGATTGGAGAAAAAAGCTTACATGGATAAGCGACCAATCTTCCTCATCTTTAATTCTTTTAGAATTTCTTTTTCCATTTTTGAACGGTTTTCCATACCTTATATGCTTTTTCCATAATGTTATATTGTTTCTTTGCAAGCAAATCCCAAATAAAATTACAACTAGCTTCATACCGAAGCAAATCTTGATGATCTTCTTCGAGATTGGTAAGTAAATCATAAAAATTGTAATAATCTTCTTTAGTTGGTTCTTTCATATCTGGTGTAACCACAAATATTTCTATTTTTGGGCTTCGAATATCTTGGGTATAGCGATAGTGCATGTCTCCAGAATCATGCTCGACAAAAAATTCAAACTCATCTGGATCAAAACAGATAACACTTCTATATCCATAATATGCTGCTATTTCCTTTGCTAATAAAGGGGGTGAAAAAGCATCCAATATCATTTTCTTGATTTCTTCTTCATCTTCCTCTTCTTTGATTTCCTGAACACTCGTTTCTCTATCCATCGTGGCTAATTTTTTCTTTTTTTCACTTGAAGAATGTTCCTTAAGCATCTTCTTTTTATAAAGCTCTTTTGCATCAAGATGCTTTTTGGTCAGAAATTGTTCAAATTCATTTTTGAGTTTTAAGTATGACTTATTCCATCTCTCCAGTTCATCAATCTTACCAAGCTTCAATCTCATCTTTTTATCAGGTACGATTTTATAACCCCGTTGTATTAATTCTGCATTTAAAACCTCAAACAATTTTTTACCATCTCTTATGCCTGTCACGTTTTTTGCTAACTCCCATAATCCAGAATAGATCACTGAGAGTGTTTTATAACCCGTTTCTTTACGGTGCTTTTCATACTTGTAAATGATAAACTTAGCAACATCACTTATTTTATACTTCTTAATCATGAACTCTCCCTGTTTCTATATTTGCCCATCTTTACTATATTTGTGTTTAATATTTGTTTTCAATTTTTTTAAAAATGTCTTTTAAGTATATACTGATAAACTTTTTTAACCTTTCAATAAGCTCAAACTTTTCACATTACTCTTGCTCTTCATTTTCCTTCCTTAAGACCAATAGTGGTTTTTCTTTTAAACTTTGTAATCTTTTTTTTCAAGGAAAATAACACAATTTTGTCAGAGATTCAAGATTTCTTATTTTGAGTTTTGATAATCAAAATAAGAGTTGACAAAAAATACTTTATTTTTGTGATATAAAATTTTTGATGTTATTTACACTGCTAAAACTACCTTTATAAGTTTCTTTTATTGCTATCAAAATTTCGTATTCTGGATGTAGGGTAATATTTATTTCTTTTAAGACTTTACATAGCCCACCAAAAGAAGACACAAAAGAAAAAACGTTAAGATACTGAAATTCTTCTTCATATTCAAAAGAAAATTTCTGAGAACTTAAACTTTGTTTTATTGTTCAATAGTACTACTAAAAATTTTTACTTCGATTTTTAACTAACGGTTAAAATTTCTAAGTAAAAACTAATTGTATTTACTAAAAATTTGTATCCAAGTTTTTTTTTCACAGCAATCTCTTCTCTCTCATTAACATTTTAGTTTCTACGTTTGAGAACCTGAGATAAACTGCCGTTGGGTTAAGACTTGCGTGACCCAGTATGTGCTGAATAATGATAAGAGGTATTCAGCTTTTATCAGTTCTATTGCACGGGAATGCTTAAGTATGTGAGGATGTGTCTTTTTCTTTAGGTATACCTGCTTTCACCGCAAGCTCAAAAAGATTCTTCTGAAATTTCTCGGATTTACTTTGAAAACCTTATCTTTTATCTCTAGATGCTTCATTAAAAATCTTGCCAATTCCTGAAGAACTGCGGAAAGAAAAAACTATCTTTCCTGCATTTTTTCTTCTCGTCTTGTAAGTTTTGATCTTAACTTTCACTGTTTCTCTGGTTAATGTCTTTTCGTTGTTCATTGAAAGAACTTCAAAAAGCCTTGCTTCTGAAAAACGCAGAAAAAAGATAAATTAGAAAATATCTTCCACGGTTCGGCTTTTTAGCCTTTTTCCCAGCTTCATAGTAATAAGATTGCCAGACCATCATGAGGTTGTTCAGTTTTTCTTTGCTTAAATACTGAATTTCCATTACTAAAAAAGAATGAAAAAGCTCGCCTTGTAAACAGTTAAATTAGCCATTTACCGCTACCTTATTTCCCTCCCGGACTATTTTAGGAGACTACTTATGTTTTTAGTTAATGAAATAAAAATAAAGTAATAAACAGAACATCTTTTAAATTTTCTCTTTAGGTCCCAAAATCGTTCTTTATTTCTCTGTGCTTTTTAAGGAATCTTCCTTTTTAGTTACCATAATGAATTTTAATGAAACCTATTTATAAAATATTTAATAATCTTTTTTTACCTTTTGAGATTAATATTTATGAAGATTTTGTAGTTTTTGTCAAGCTCCTAAATTAGTTAGTCGTAATTTTTGGT
>CAZESF010000042.1:0-7713 GCA_964515205.1 uncultured Planctomycetia bacterium | reverse complement strand
AGGATTATTATTATACCTTAAGTTAGTTAGGCATACCCAAAACCTCCCCCACCTATCAAATGCTTTTAAAATCTTAACCCAGATAACCAAAGCCATTCCGCCACAGGCGGATCTGCCTCTGGCAGAAAAATCAGGAATATTTTATCCTAATGAATCCTTTTATTGTAATGTATGCGGATATAGGGAATTGTGTAAAAAATGGTGAAAAAGCTATTATTATGAGGTAAAATAATTCAACATGAATGCAGGAAGGTTTACTCCTTTTTTATTTAGAGCTATTAGTTCAATCCTTTACGGAATAGTAATAGTTTTTTATGTCTATTTTTTAATTTTTGGAACTCATCAAGTAAATGGGATTCAACAAAACTTTATTGAAATCTGGCAATTGATTTTTCGGAATAAATGGATACTTGTAAGTATTGCCTTCTTTATAGGAGAATTTTTTATATGTATCTGGGAGATATTTGTGTTAAATACTCTTTTTGGAATTATGATGTTAGAGGAGAAAGGTACAGAAGAAAGTGTAGAGTGTATTTTTAAACAATGGTTTCTTTTTCTATGTAGTATTCCTGTAATTGGGTGGTTAATAAGTATTTTCTTTTTCTTATATAAATATTTTCGTTTGCCAGTTAAAAATTTGGAAAAATTTATGAGTCTTAAAAATTGGTGTTTACTATTAGACAAGGAAAAAAGAAAATCTCCGCGTTTTTCCATTAGAGATTTACTTCAGTTTATAGAAAGCAAAGAGCGTTCCTTTGCTTTTTCAGAACTTCATTTTAATTTTCATAGATTTTGGGCTGGGATATGTTGTTTTTTTGGAAGCATTCCAATAATTTACTGGATGTCAATATACGGAAGGTTAATAAGATTAGATTTTTTTGATAAGTTTTTTGTAATAATCCCGTCATTAGTTTATATTTTAAGTTTCCATTTTTCAATTGAATATAGAATATGGAGCAATCTCCTAATAGTGGAAAATAAAAGTTTTTAAAGATAGTTTCCCATGAACTATCTAAAAAGTGGAAAGATTTTGTTATATAAGCATGGCAACACTGTTTACAGATAAAGAGTTTATGAAAATTTTAGAAGACAAGGTTGCAAATCTTAAAAATATCTCTTCTTTATTTTCACTTTTTGAATTATTAGGTTATAAAGATTTTTTGTTTGATGAAACGTATCAGAGGGAAAAGGCAGATTTTGGAATACCATCAAAAGAACTATCACAGATCAAAACCATATATTCAATTTTTAACATCGAGAAGCAGTTATTTGGCTTTCTTATTGAAACAAAACACATCAATCGCCCTTTACTCAGGGTAATTTCCAAATATTTCTTGGATACCTACATAAAGCCATTTTTAATTTTTACCTCCAACTTCAAGGTTTATCATTTTGTTCTCCCTCAATATGATAAAGAAACCAAAAAAGTTAAACTCTCAACTTTAATTCTTGATACTGACAACATATTTCATACCGACTTGGAAGTAATATATAACCTTAGAATCACTCCTGATTTAACTTATCGAGATATCTGGTTTAAATGGAGAGAGGCCTTCAATAAAACACGAGTTAATGATCAGTTCTTTAAAGATTTTGAGACTGTATTTTTTAAATTGAGAGATTTATCTTATAAACAATTTAAGGACATAAAATTAGCTCATGAATTTACTCAACAGACGCTTAATAGAATCATTTTTCTTTACTTTATTGCTAAAAAGGGGTGGCTTGCAGGTGATAAAAGATTTATAAGCAATTTTTATAAAAGATACAAGCAGGAAAGAAATAAAGGCAATCAACCTAAAGATAGTCTTTATGATAAGTGGTTAAAAGTCCTCTTTTTTGAAGTATTCAATAAACCTTTTCCAAATTTAGGAGTCTTCAGGTATTTACCAAGTGATATTTCTCAAAAATTGGTAATGTTTCCTTTTCTTAATGGTGGATTGTTTAGTGAGGAAGAATTTGATAGTTTTCAGATAAATTTACCTGACTCTATTTTTGATGAGATTTTTGATTTTTTAGATAAATATAATTTCACTATTAGAGAAGATTTACCTTTAGATATAGAAGTTGCAGTAGATCCCCAGATGCTTGGGTATCTTTATGAGTCATTTGCAAATGTAGCAGAAGAAATATACGAACGTCAGGATTTAGGGGTGTTTTATACACCTGTTGTAGAAGTTGACTTTATGGTGAGACGTTCTTTGGTTGAGTATTTGACCAATCATTTAAAAGGTGTTCCGAAAGAAATACTTTATAAATTTCTCTTCGATGAGAATAAAAAAGAAGCAGAGGAATATTTCTCAAGGAAAGATTTGTGGAAAGAACTGGAATTTTTTATAGAAGATGTAAGAATAGTAGATCCTGCCTGTGGGTCAGGTGCTTTTCTTGTAGGTGCCCTTAAAGTATTAGTTGAGTTAAATCAAATTATTGATAGACATTTAGGAAGAGAAAGGAGTGATTTTGATTTAAAGAAAGATATAATTGGCAAAAATTTATTTGGAGTAGATGTAATGAAATGGGCTCTGCACTGTGCAGAATTGAGATTGTGGCTTTCTTTAATTGTTGAAGCAGATATTCCTCCTGAGAGAAGAAAAGAAGCCCTGCTTCCTAATTTTAATCTTAGATTGCGTGTTGGAGATAGCCTTGTGCAGAAGATAGGAGATATTACTCTGGATTTTAAAGAAATAAGACTTTACAAACATCTGAAGGTTAAGTTAAATAGATTAAAAGAGGAAAAAAGTAGATTCTACCGAAATGACCCTGGCAGAAAATATAAAGATTATAAAGAAATTTATCAGGAAGAAGTAAGACTTTTTGGTGAAATTTTAAGAGAAGAGATAATTAAAATTACCCAAAGTATCCAGCAAGAAAAAGCAAAATTATCTTCTCCTGGAGGGAAACAACTTATTTTTATTAAAGAAGTAAAAGAAAAAGAAGAACAAAAATCTAAGTTAAATATAGAAAAAATTAAGGAGAAAATAGAATTTTTGGAAGAAAGGAAAAAACAGCTTGAAAAAGCAGACGAAGAACTTCACGTCAAAGGAAAACAATTTGTTATCTGGAATATAGATTTTGTAGACGCGTTTGAAGAAAAAGGTGGTTTTGATATAGTAATTGGTAATCCTCCTTATTTAAGACAGGAAAAGATAGCTCCCCCTTTTAAACCCAAAGGAGAAGTCTCCTTGGAAGAAAAAAGAAAATATAAAGAAGAGCTCATAGAAAGTGTTAAAGCCAAATACCCTTTTATTAAAGAGATGGATAAAAGATGTGATTATTATGTTTATTTTTACTTTCATGGATTAAGCCTGCTTAATGATAAAGGCACATTTTGCTTTATAACTTCAAATTCCTGGCTTGATGTTGGATATGGGAGAGTTTTGCAGGAATTTTTAGCTAAATACGTTCCTATAAAAGCAATATATGATAACCAAGCAAAACGCAGTTTTGAGCATGCAGATATCAATACAGTAATAGTTGTTTTTGGAGCTCCCGATTCCAAAATAATAGGCAAAAGGAATCCTAACCCTTCGTGTCTGGATAACATAGCTAAATTTGTAATGTTTAAAAAACCATATGAGGAAGTTATATCCAGTAAAAGTTTAATCAACATTGATAAGTTCAAATTTGAAAAAGATAGTTTATTTGGCAATATTTTAAAAACAGATAAATACAGAGTGTTTGTCATAAAACAGGAGGATTTACTCAAAGAGGGATTAGAAATTTCAGATGAAAAAGAATTTTTGAAAGATAAACTTAATGCAAAATATATTGGGGCTAAATGGGGAGGGAAATTTTTAAGAGCTCCTGATATATTTTTCACAATTTTAGAGAAAGGAAAAGATAAACTGGTAAAATTGAGTGATATTGCAGAGGTGAGATTTGGGATTAAAACAGGTGCCAATGAATTTTTCTATGTTGAGGATGTAACAGATTTGGTGGAGGATGAGTGATGGATTTAAAAAGAATATACAATAATCTAGGATTATTAACTACTTATCAAGAGGAAGTTAAAAAGTTTAATTGGAGAATACTTTTGCTAATAACTGAAATCGAAAATAAATTTGATGTAAACACACACAAATCTTTTTTTAGAAAAGTATTGTTTAAACTTGGATATCAACCACCCAAACGTCTGCTTTACTGGAACAGCCTTTTGAGGCACAAGAAACGTTAAGAAGAAATCTTTTGATATTGCAGGTAATATTGGAAGAACTTAAGGAATTGTCTAGAGAAAGAATTTATCACCATTACATGAATTATAAAAAACTTTATGAAGAGATAGAACAAAAGGTAAAAGAACTTTTTTCTCTATGTTTAGTTGAAGTAGGATTTACATATAAAAATGGTTTTATTATTCAATCTGGTGCAAAAGAATTAGATGAGAAATTAATTATTGATGTTTTAGAATGGCTAAAGGATTTTCCTCAAGAGAAAAAAGATTTTGAGAACGCATTAAAAGCCTATCTAGAAAAAAGATACAGCGACGTTATAGGCGATTGTTATAATTGTGTAGAAGGAATGGCAAGAAGAGTTTTAGGCAATAGAAAAGTTTTAGAAAATAACAAAGATGAGTTATTAAAAAAATTACAACTATCTCAAGAATGGAAGGGCATTTTAAGTAATTTTATTAATTATGCAAACGAATATAAAAGACATGCTTCAGAAAAGCGTCATAAAATAAATCCAGATGAGGTAGAAGCATTTATGTATTTGACTGGATTAATCTTGAGATTATGTATTAAAAATGGATAGCACTCTTTTTATCTTTGTAGATGAATCAGGGAATTTCGATTTTTCTCCTAAAGGAACGAAGTATTTTGTTTTATCCGCAGTTTCTACACTTAACCCTTTGGATAAAGAAAAGTTAGATGAAATAAAATATGAATTTTTAAGGAAAGGATTAGATATAGAATATTTTCATGCCTCAGAAGATAAGCAGATAGTAAGAGATGAAGTCTTTAAATTTATAAAAGAACTACAAAACATAGAGATTGATTCGGTAATAGTTCAGAAAAACAAGGCTAATCCTTCTTTATATTTAGAGCAGAAGGGAAGGAAAATAAAACATAAAGGAGATAGGATTTATGAGATAGTCTTGAGAACTCTTTTAAAATACATATTTAAGAGATACAAGTTGAAGAAAGATATAGAAGAAGTAATTGTCATACTAAGTTCTATTTTTACTAAGAACAAAAGAGAATTAATAAGCAGTGTAGTTAAAAAATCTTTAAAAAGAGATTTTCCCAAACCTTTCCATATATATTTTCATGATGCAAAATCAGATAAGAATTCTCAAATCGCAGATTACTGTTGTTGGGCTATTTATGTAAAGTGGGAACGTCAAGAATTAAGGCCATACAATTTAATAAAAGATAAAATTAAAAGCGAATTTGATATTTTTAAAAGAGGGAATGGAACAGTTTATTATGAATATAAAAAATGACCATCCTGCCTATCCCTTAGAAGGGAAGAGGCCCTTGGCCTCTTTTCAGCAGGATGGTACCTTTAAGAAACCATTTATATTATATAATTTTCATAATATAGATGTCAAGGAGCATTGAAGATGATGAAATTTTCCCAAATCAAACACAAAATCAAAAACTTAGGTAATTTTAAATCTGTAAAAGAGATAAAAGAAGCGGGATTAAGGATTGTTTATAATAAAAAAGATGATTCTTACTGGTTGATTGAAGAAGAATTTTTAAAACCTGTAATAAAAAGTCCTCGCGAATGCAAATCAATTTTAATTAAAAAAGAAGATTTAAAATACAAAGTTTTTATGTGTCATAAATCTAAAGAAGAATTAAAAGGAACAAAGGCATTAGATTATATTAAATGGGGTGAAAAACAGGGCTATCATAAAAGACCAACTTGTGCAAGTAGAGAAAGATGGTGGGATTTGGGGGAGAGGGAAGAAGCTCCTATTCTTGTATCTGCTAAGGTTGGAGAAAGGTATGTAGTATACCTAAATATTGATAGGTGTTTAGAGGACAAAATACTTTATGGAGTGATACCAAAAGATAAAATCAACACCAATAGAATTGTGTTAATGCTTAATTCAGTTATAAGTAGATTGTTTATGGAGTTATTAAGTAGACAACTTACAGGTTCCCAAGCAATAGCTGATATAGACGTAAACGTTTGGGAAAAAGTGCCTTTAATAGATGTCAATTTTATAAAAGCATCTATAAATGATGAATTATTCAGACGAAAAATTTATTCCATCTTCACCGAACTTGGCTTTGATCCTACCAAACCCATCCGAGAACAAGAGCCTAATCCTTTACCTGACAGAAAAGCCTTGGATGATATTGTTTTTGATGCCTTAGGATTAACTGAACAAGAAAGAAAAGAAGTTTACTGGGCTGTAGCTGAGTTAGTTAAAAATAGATTGGATAAAGCAAGGAGTGTGGGGAGATGAGAAGAAAAAAACGGTATGAAATTTGCAATATGTTAGTTTCAAAAAATGGAGCCGAGATAGGAGAATATTTTATAAAGAGAGCTCCTTATTATGAAAAGAGAAAAAATCGTCTTTATAAACCAGAAGCGGAAAGAAAGGTTTTTAAAATTAATTTTATTGAAGGAAAATCTGATGAGAAAAGATGGATAGAGCCTATGAGATATGGAACCCATCAAGTAACTGCTATTGCTATTCCTGTAGAAGAAGAGAAGAATTCAGTTTTCTCTGAAAATAAAAAGAGAATTTATGATATATGTCTTTTATATAATTTTTTTACAGGCCAAAATACTTGCTTAAAGGAAGATATTTGGAAATTTACTCATTTAAAAAAAGAAGGAACTGTTTTAGAAAAAGAAGTTCAATTAAGTGTGGATTATCTAATAAACGAAACGCTAAAAGTATTAGAGAGTTGGGATGTAGCAGAAAAGGATAAAGAAATTCTTGCATTTCTTTTTCTTTTAGAGGCAAGGAATCCCAAACCTTTACAGATTAGATTTGTTGAGGAATTTATAGCATTGGAAATTCTTGGAATTAACTCGTCAAGAAGTGCTTCGTTATTCGCTCCTTTTGCAAATGGTATAACTTATTTCAACGAAGTAGATTTTAAATATACTTTAAAGATAATTAGGAATAAATATGTTCATGAAGGTAAATGTAGTCTTTTATATTTCAAAAAGGGGATGAGTAATTATAGAAATAGAAAAAGAATACAGTTTACTTATGAATTTGAGAGGTTTATTAATTCTATAGATGATGAGAGATTTAATGAATTTAAGGTGGAGACTTGGATTGTTATGGATTACTTACTTTCTTGTATATTTCTGAAGATATTTGGAATAGAAAATAAATTAAAAATCATAAATAGATATTGGTTTAACAAAGTAAAAGCATATTTTAGAAATATTTATGGTTAAATAAAAATTTATGTTATAATTCTAAATGGAGGTTAATATGCAAGTAAAACCTGTAGTAAAAGCTTTTCTCATTGCAGATAAAGTTATGCGAGAGGAAGGAACTGGAAAGTGGAGTGTGATAGGTATATTTGATAGAATTCTTTCTAAAAATTTTCCTACCATTCATCCAAGTTTGGCTTTATATATCAGATTGACTAATGCTGAAGGTGAATACAATGTCAAAGTGGAATTTTGTGAAGCAGAAGGGAAGGTTTTATCCTTATTTGAAAGAAAACTGGTAGTTGGTTCTCGATTGGCTACTCCAGAACTCGGAATACAAACTTATAATCTACCTCTACC
>CAZESF010000041.1:0-7788 GCA_964515205.1 uncultured Planctomycetia bacterium | reverse complement strand
AAGTTTTAAAAAAAATATTAAAACCAGACGGATTTAATATAGGGATAAATATAGGCAAACAAGCAGGAGCAGGAGTTGAGGAACATTTACATATTCATATTATCCCTCGTTGGAGAGGAGATACAAACTTTATGCCTATTTGCTTTGACACAAAAATTATCCCCCAAAGCCTAAAAGACCTTGCTCAGAAAATAAAAAAATGCTTACAAGAAAAGAGATAGAAGAAATTGAGAACAAAACATTAGCTCCTTTTGCCGCAAAATCTAAATACTCAAGAGGAAGGAAATACAAGGAAAAAGAGCACCCTTACCGTTCTATATATCAAAGAGACAGAGACAGAATTATACATTCGGCTGCTTTCAGACGCTTAGAGTATAAAACTCAAGTATTTGTTTATCACGAAGGAGATTATTACCGTACACGTCTAACTCATACACTTGAAGTAGCCCAAATTGCACGTACAATAAGTAAAGCATTAAGGTTAAATGAAGACCTTACAGAAGCTATTTCTTTAGCTCACGATTTAGGACATACTCCTTTTGGACACGCTGTTGAGGATACTCTTGATGAATTGATGAAAGAAGAAGGAGGTTTTAACCACAATATTCAGGGCTTGAGAGTAGTTGATCTATTAGAAGAAAGATACCCTTATTTTAAAGGATTAAATCTTTCTTGGGAGACAAGAGAAGGAATTATAAAACATTCTCCCTCTTTAAAAGAAAACAAAGAAAAGATAATTCCTGAAAAATATAGAAAGGAATTCGAATTCGACAAACAACCGACACTGGAGACACAAGTAATGGATGTAGCGGATGAGATCGCCTATGATAGCCATGATTTAGATGATGGTTTAAAATCAGGAATGCTAAATGAGGAAGAATTAAAGAAAGTAGAAATTTGGAGATACACAGAGAAAAAAATAAAAGAGGATTTTTCTTTTTTAAGAAAAGATTTAAAAATTTATCTTATCATTAGAAATCTTATAAATCTTCAAGTTACAGATCTTATTCGCAATACTTTAAAAAACATTAACCGATTTAAAATAAAAACTTTGGATGATGTACATCAATGTAAAAGAAGAATAATTACATTTTCTCCATCAATGCAAAAATTAAGAAAAGAACTAAGAGAATTTCTTTTTAAAACTTTATATTCCCACTGGAGAGTCTTAAGGATGTCAGATAAAGCAAGACGATTTATAAGAAATCTTTTTTATATATATCTAAATAATTACGAACTACTTCCTCCCAATTTTAAAAAACGCATTGAGAAAAAAGAGGAAACCCCTAAAAGAGTAATTTGTGATTATATTGCAGGAATGACAGATCGGTATGCTTTAGAAGAATACAAGAAATTTTTTGATCCTTATGAAAAAATATAACAAAAAGTATAATATTATTTTTTCTTCTTTACATACTCTTTATCGCTTAGTAACTTCTTTCAATAAACCTAACGAATTCATTGTCGGAATAACCAAACTTTACAAAAATATTTTCAACGCGGATAAAGTTACCCTTATATATAAGCTCTATAATTCTTCCCGGTTGATAAAAGAGAAAATAATAAATAACACTTATACCCTCAAAAAAGGAGGAATATCTATCTTAACAAAAGAGGAAAAAGGAATACTTGAGAAAAATAGAGAAATAATTTCTGATAAGAAACTGGCTATTCCTTTAATCTTTGTAAAAACCTTAGGGGCAATTTTCTTAGAAAGAAAAAAAATGCCTTTCAGCGATATTGAAAAAAAATGGTTTATATCCTTCTCAGAACAGGTAAGTGTTTCCTTCAAAATCATTAGCTTATGCCTTGAAGAACAAAAAATGCTTATAAATTATATTAAAACTTTGTCCAAAATGTTAAAAAAATCTGTTCCTACTTCTTTCCACCAACCAAGTATTTCCAAATTAATTAAAAATTTAGGTAAAGAGCTAAAACTTAGTGAAAGAGAAATTCGATCCTTAGAACTAACTTCTTTATTACACGATACAGGAAAAATTCATCTACCTTTACAGATTTTAGAAAAAAAAGAACCTTTAACAGAAGAAGAAATCAAACTAATCACTAAACATCCTCAGAAAAGCATCGAAATTATTAAAAATTTTGAAATACTTAAACCCATTATTCCTATTCTTCTTCATCACCATGAAAGATTTGATGGAAAAGGATATCCTTCAGGGTTAAAGAAGAAAAAAATACCTTTAGGCTCACGTATTTTGGCAGTAATCGATGCATTTGATGCTATGTTCTTTGGTCGTCCTTATAAAGAAAAAATGTCCTTGGAAGAAATTGAGAAAGAACTCAAAAAGCACAAAGGAACTCAATTTGACCCTCAAATCGTTGATGCTTTTGTTAAAATTTTAAGAAAAAAGAGTATTAGAAATTACTTGAATTCCTTAATATAAATTTTTATAATAAAATTTGTATGAAAGAGAAGCAATTAAAATTTTTTCATTTTCAAGAAGACAAAAATAAAAAAACAGTTGTCCTCTCTAAGGATATTCTGTATTTTTCTTTTATCATTATCGCTTTAGGTATTTGTTTTGCTTATATAGCAGGAGTAAATAGAGGAAAACAATTAGTAAAAAAAGAATATCTCTCAACTTCAAAAGATATTATTCTTGTTAAAAATGAACCAGAAAAAAGAAAAGAAAGCAATCTTTCTGTATCAAAAGAAATTAACAAAATTACAAAAAGAAAAGATAAAAAAATAGAATATGTAATTCAGGTAGCTACTTATAAAAACAAAAAATTAGCAGAAAAAGAAAAAGAAAAATTAAAAAAGAAAGGATTTCCTGTAATTCTTTCTCGTAGAGGAAAATATTTAGTGATATTTGTGGGAAAATTTTCTACAAAAAAGGAAGCAAAACAAAAGCTTAATTTTTTAAAAGCACGTTATAAGGACTGTTTTATAAGGAGGTTATAATGAGTCTACATACTTCTTTAAAAAGAGCAGAGAAAAGTAGTCGGTTTCGTTGTGTATGGAAAAGAGCGGAAAGAATAAAGTGGCTTCTTGAAAAAGGGTTAAAAAAAGATGAATTGCCTATATATGGACTACCTAAGATAAAAATCGTAAAGATGAAAACAACAAAAAAGAGCAAGGCTAAACAAACAGAAGAAAAAACAGAAGGTGGAAAATCTGGTTAATGAGAAAAAAAATTCTTGTAAAATTTTTTCTCTTATTTTTTTTAATTATAACTGTTTTCTCTGCCTCCTCTCTTGAAAAAGGGAAAATAGAAAAAGAGGAAATAAATGTTCGTGCGGATTCACGTGTCAGCTCTCCTTCCTTAGGAAAGTTAAAAAAGGATGAAAATGTAACTATAGTAGGAGAAAAATTTGGTTGGTATAAAATAATCCTTCCTGCACGTTTCAGCTGCTATATAGCCTCAAAATATTTAAAAAAGATAGATAAACACAAAGCAAAATGTAAAACAGATAGAGTAAATATTCGTTATGCACCTTCTTTAAACTCCCTAATTTTGGGAAGAGTAAACAAAAATTCTGTTGTAAAAGTCTATGCTTATGGGAAAGAATGGTCAAAAATTAGTTGTTTTCCTTATGCTTATGGATGGGTATATAAAAAATTTGTGAAAACATGTGAAGAAAAAAAAGAAAAAATAAATAAAAAAATAAGCAAAAAAAGGATAGGGAAGAAGAAACCAATAATACAAAAGAAAAAATCGATTTCTTTAAAATCTACGTCTTTTAAAAAGATACCTTTGACGGAAGGAATTCTTAAGAAATTAAAGGAAGAGGTAGGAAATGGCGTCAATTATTTTTTAGAAAATGAAGGAGGCATTGTTTTGCTTAAAATCAAAAAAGAGTTACATCCAGAGAGCTTTCTAAATAAAAAAGTGAAAATATATGGTAAAAGCAGAATAGATCATTACGTATATATTGAAGTAGAAAAAATTAGTCCATGATAATAATTTTTATCATCTTTATTCTTCTTTATTCAATTATTCTTCACGAACTTGCTCATGGATGGGTAGCTTATAAATTAGGAGACTCAACTCCCAAATTAGCGGGGCGTCTCACTCTTAATCCTTTTGCTCACATTGATCTTATAGGCACAATTATTCTTCCTGTTTTCTTATTAATTATAAGCAGAGGGAATGTTACCTTAGGATTTGCTAAGCCTGTACCCATCAATCCTTATAATTTCAAAAACCCTAAAAGAGATGTGATGTGGGTGGGAGTTGCTGGTCCTTTGGCTAACATCCTTTTAGCTCTTTTTTTTATTTTGTTAATCAAATTAGATATAAACTCCTCTTTTCTCTGTATGATTTTCTCCTATGGAATATTTATAAATCTGCTCTTGGCAATTTTTAATCTTTTACCTATACCTCCCTTAGACGGTTCAAAAATTGTAGTGTCTTTCCTAACCCCACGAGGAGCATATCTATATCTTAAATTAGAAATAATAGGAATAATCGCAATTTTTACTCTTATATATTCAGGGTTCTTACAATGGTTTATCTTCCCTATAATAAAAAGTATTTTTTATCTTGTGGGAATTAAATTTGATTTTTTTGAATAATGGAAACAATAAAAGTTAATCTGAGAGAAAATCCGTATAATATTTATATTGGAGAAAATTTACTTAAGCAAAAAAAGGTTTTTTCTAAATATGGAAATTTTGCAGTTGTTTTAACGCACAAAAAAATTTTAAATTTACATCAAGAATATATAAATAGTATTTTAAAAAATATACCCCATCAAATTTTAATCATTCCTGAGGGAGAAAAAGCCAAATCGCCAAAGCAAGTTTTAAAGATTATCAAAGAAATTATAAAAATAGATAGAATAATAAAAAGAAAACTTTTTATACTTTGCCTTGGTGGAGGAGTTATTGGAGATTTAGGAGGGTTTACTGCTTCTATCTATAAAAGAGGAATTCCTTATATCCAAATTCCTACAACCCTCCTTTCCTGTGTCGATGCGAGTATTGGAGGTAAAACAGCTATTAATCTGAGAGAAGCAAAAAATATTATTGGAACTTTTTACCAGCCAAAAGCAGTCTTTGCGGATCTTAATTTTTTATCTACCTTAAAAGAAAGCGAAATCAAAGAAGGTTTTTCAGAAATTATCAAATATGCCATTATTCAAGATAAGAATCTTTTTGACTTTTTAAAGGAACACTACCAAAAACTAAAAAAAATGGAGATTTCTTATTTAAAAAAAGTCATTAAAAAATGCGCAGAAATAAAAGCAAAAATAGTGGAAAAGGACGAAAAAGAAAAAAAAGGAATAAGGACTATACTTAATTTTGGCCACACTATTGCTCACGCATTAGAAAGTTCACTAAAATATTCTCAAAGAATAACACATGGAAAAGCTGTAGCTTTAGGAATGATAGGGGAGAGTCTTATCTCTTATTTTTTAAAAATATGTTCTAAAAAAGAAGTAGAAGAAATAATAAATATTGTGCAGCTTTATTCTCTTCCTATAAAGATTCAATTTAATCTTCTTAAAACCTTAGAAGCCTTAAGACAGGATAAAAAATTTGTAAAAGGATATACACGTATAGTAGTGATAGAAAAAATAGGAAAATCTTTTATCAAAGAAAATGTCTCCTTCAAAATTATCAAAAGAGCATTAGAAAAAATCAACAGGTAAATTTGACATTTTTCAAAAAATATGGTATATTTTAATGATTTCTTATAGAAAAGGAGGCGTAGAATGAAAGAAAGAAGAATATTTCCACGAGTAAATATCTCTTTCCCTATAGAATGTAGAGTGCTTCCGGAAAGGAAAAAAATCTTTTATACTGTAACTAAAAACTTAAGCATAGGAGGAACAAAGATATTAACTGAAGAGTTCTTCCCTAAGGAGAAAACTTTAAAAATAAATATAAATTTGATAAATGAAATTATAGAAGCTAAAGCAAAAGTTGTCTGGTGTAACAAAGAACCTTATTCAGAAAGATATCAAATGGGATTGTGTTTTTTAGAAATGAATAAGAAGAACAAGGATCATCTAAAAGCTTTCTTAGAAAAAACCTATCCTTCCTAAGTAAAATGGGAGAAAAGGAGAAAAAAAGAAAAACCTGCCTTAATTGTGGAAAATCTTTAAAAAGAATTAATTGGTATTACCGCAATGGAGGATATTTTTGTAACAAAAAATGTTTCAAACTTTATGTTTCTAAACAGAACCAAGAATCCTCTTAAAATAGATGTTTGAAGAAAAGAGGAAATATCCTCGTTTTTCTTTATGCCTACCTATAAAAATTTCTAATCAATCTTTAAATATTGTAACAGAAACAAAAAATATAAGTGGTAATGGCGCCTATTGTACGATAAATGAAAATATTGAACTAATGACAAAATTAAAAATAATATTACTTGTTCCAGTAATTAAAAAAGATAAGAAAATTTTGAAAAGAATAAATTGCAAAGGAGTGGTTGTAAGAAAAGAATATACAAAAGAAAATGGCAAAAGATTGTATAACATCGGAATTTTTTTCTCTGAAATTAAAGAAAAAGATAGAAGACTTTTAATATCGTATCTTAAGAGTCTCTATCCTTCCTAAAAATTTATGTTAAAACTTTCTTTTCCTAAAAAAGTAAAATTTATCTGTGGTTTTATCTATAAAGATGAAAAAATTTATGAGAAAGTAAAAAAAATTATGCAGAAAAAATTTGGTGCAATTGATTATGAAAGTAAAACTATTAATTTTAACTTTACTGACTATTACAAGAAAGAAATGGGAAGCAATCTCTGGCGTAACTTCGTCTCTTTTAAAAAATTGAAAAATATAGAGGAATTTATAAAAATAAAACTTTACTGTATCAAGTTAGAGAAGAAATTTTCCCAGAATAACAAAAGATGTATTAATATTGACCCTGGTTATTTAAACGAGGCTAAATTAGTTCTTTTATCTACTAAAGATTTCTATCATCGTATATATTTAGGAAAAGGTATTTTTTGTGAGCTTACTTTATATTATGCCAATAAAAATTTTCAAGATTTAGCCTGGACCTACCCTGATTATCGCACTCCTTCCTACAAGAGCATTTTCTTAGAAATACGCAATATCTACAGAAATCAGATAAAAGGTGAAAAGTAATGCTCTAAAGAAAATAGAAACTATAAAGAAAATACTTCCTTATTTTAAATCCCATCTCACCAACTGCCAGTTATGTCCTCGCAACTGTAGAATAAACCGAGAAAAACAAAAAGGTTTTTGTAAAATGGGAGATAAAGTAATCATTTATACTGCTCTTCTACATAAAGGAGAAGAACCAGCATTGGTGGGAGATAGAGGAAGTGGAGCAGTTTTTTTCTCTGGCTGTAATTTAAGATGTATTTATTGCCAAAATTATAAATTCTCTCATCTTTTAGAGGGGAAAAACATCACAATAGAGGAGTTAGCACGCCTATTCCTTCGATTACAAGAAAGAGGAGCTTTAAACATAAATTTAGTCACTCCTACACACTTCCTTCCTCAAATATTGGAATCTCTACTTATTGCTTTCAAAAAAGGGCTTAATATACCTATAGTATATAACAGCTCTGGATATGAAAAAAGAGAAATAATCCAAAAACTTGATAAAATAGTAGATATATACCTCGTGGATATGAAATATTATTCTAAAGAAGCCTCTATCGCAGGTTCAAAAACAGCTGATTATCCTTTTTATAATAAAGAGGCTATTTTAGAGATGTATAAACAAAAAAAGACACTTTTATGGAAAGGAAAAATTCTGAAGGAAGGTTTGATCATAAGGCATCTTATTCTTCCTGGGTTAGTTGAAGAAAGTATTAAAATTATTAAATGGATAGAGG
>CAZESF010000040.1:0-7805 GCA_964515205.1 uncultured Planctomycetia bacterium | reverse complement strand
CCAGCAACTTGGAAATAGTCTTTATAAAGATTTATCTTCCTATTGCCAGGATTATAGCATAAAAGATACCTATTTAAGAGAGATAAAAGAGATTAGATTTCTGCCCGAAGGTAGTGTAGAGATTCTTTCTGATGGAACAGCTATTGATAGTGTTAAATACTCTTCACAAGAAGCTTACCCAGAAAGACCAAAAACTATTTATATTTTCGCCAGAGACTTAACTGCAAAAGAAATCTTTACCATCACTCCTTCCTCCGACACCGAAACCAAAACAACAATAAATCTATGGTGGCTTAAAAATTCCGCCCCATTTGGAGTATTACCAGGAAGTTTTATAATTGATGAGAAAGGTGAACCTGGTTGGACAAAATTTAAAAAAATTACGAATAATAAAAATGGAGAAAAAATATTGATTTACGAAGCTCGTTATAATGAATATAAAGGTAGCGCAAAAAATATAATAAGTGAAGCAGCTTATAAATTATCAAGTGGTAAGACTTATTATAAAGTTTATGAAGGTGAAAAGTGGGGTAAAGATTTTACTGTGAAGTTATATTTTGATGAATACGAGCTACCTTTGAAGAGTTTTATTGTGAAAAATAAGTGGGGGAGAGTTTTACCCGAAGAGAAACTTTATAAAAAATACTATATTGTATTTGTCAAAGATAAACCCGGTACCTTCTGGATATGGGAAAGAGATATGAATGATGACGGATGGAGATATAAATGGAATGAATTCATTGATGGGAAACAGATAACACCTCAAAAGGAGAGAATACAAGTTTTATCTGAAGATGAAGCAAAAAATATTGCTCAAAGGGGGGGAGTTAAGTACGTGAAGGGGAAGAGAATAGTAGAAAAAAACTCACAGTATTTAACTTGGTATTTTTATAAAGACAATGGTGAAAAGTTAAGTTTTTGGGAGGGGATAATAATTAATAATAGGCATAATTTTATTTTCATACATTTTCTTAATCCTGTTTTCTGGATGCACCTTGTTCTTATTGTTGGGGGAAGCTTTTTGTTGTTTCCTGGATTAACTTTTATGCTTTTACTTATAGTGATAATTTTAAACCAAAAAATTGGTCTTGAAAGAAGGTTTGAAGAATTTATGAAAAATATTTCTTTAAACTCAGTAGATAAAATAGTAAAGAATTCAGTTATAAATTTTCAAAAAGATTGGATAGATGAATTACTTGATGAAGAACTTAAAGGAATAAGCTTCAGGAATTTATTTAGAAAGTTTTTAAGAAAGAAAATTGAAGATAATAAATGGCAGGAATCTCAAAAAGATTTAGCCAGGAGTTTAATAGCAAAATGGGCCAAATTTTTCTTGGTAATACTTGAGGTTGAATACAATGATAAACTTGTGAAAATGAGAGGTAGAGAAGAAAAGATCAAAAATGGACGTTATATAGTTGACGAGGAAGAGATAAACAATCTTTTTATGCTAATAGAAGATAAGGAAAATCCTCTTAATAGTGAAAAGTTTGAATCGTTAGTGATGTCAGAAATATTGTGGATTGAAAGAAGAAGTGAAGAGAGGTGTTTTAGAAAAATTGTAGAAGAACTGGTAATCAAGGACATTAAGAAGTATTTAGATGAAAAACGCAAAAAAGGTGTATTACTACCTTTGATACATTATCCTCTGAAAGGTGGCTTATTTAATTTACATTTTTGGCAAATTCCTAAAGCACTTTTTACAATTTATCGGGCTGCCAAAAAGACTGATATTAATTTCTTTAGTGAAGCAGAGAAAAAATTATTTGAATTTCAATGCTATTTTTGGAAGAGAACCATAACACAATTTATTTCTTACAATCTTATATTGTTAACATTAGTTATTTATTATGCGTGGGGTGTGATGCCTTTAGGATATTTTATAGGAGGTTTAATTGTAGTTTTCCTTATGATGAGGCTTTCTTATAGGTCTGTTGTATATATTAATAGGGCATCGTTGATGAGAATCATTGCTAAAAAGAAAAATATTGCTCGAGTGCGTTCATGGAAGGATGTAAAGAAGGTGGCAAAAGAACTTTTTAGTGTAGAAGAAAAAAGAGAGAGTTTTAATGAGTTTGTAAGGAGGGAGTTATATGGTGAAGAGATATGGTTTGGTAATTATATAAATAAAAAAGAGAAGGAAAACTTATTAGGTCAAGTTGAAAATTGGAATATGCCAGATGATAGACAGGCTTATGAGATGATTATAAATTGGTTTAATTTAGAATTGATAGAAAAACCTGAATTAGCATGGATAGAGGAATTACGTAAGATAAAAGATATAAATAAAAGAATTGAAGAATGGCAAAAAAAGGTCCCTGGCCTTACAATACTCTCTTCTGGTTTTAATGAGTTGGTTAAAGTTATGTTTGGTTGGTATGGTCCATCTAAAAAATGGCATAATGATTTGGATTCTTTAATTCCACGTGGAGATCCTATGCATAAACTTGTTAAAAGTAAATTCAGAATGGTTAAGGAGAAATTTCCTTATCAGTGGGAAATATTCTTGGAGAAGTTATGTGAGGAGCATGAAATTAAAATTGGAAAGGAAGATTGGAAATTCTTAATAAGGAAAGATACAACCGCAGAAGAAACCGTTAAAAAGTTATTCTCTCTAAAATTTAATAAAGAAATTAATGATTTTATTTTAAAAAATTTAGAAGAAGAACTTAAAGAAGATGAGGTCAAAATATTAGTTAGTATTGTTTCTGAAATAGAGAAGTTTACTAACTGGAGATTAGAAAATGCGTGGAAAACATGGGAAAGCATAAGAAGGGCATTTTTAACAGAAAGAATGAATCTTGCACGAAGAGTTTTTCCTGAAAAAGCGGGAGATAGAAGTTTTATAGAAGAAAGAGCATGGGAGAAATTAAATATAATTTTTAAATATGATACTTATGATCCTGCAGAAGTTGTAGAGGAAACAGAAATAGCATTTAATAACAGAGCTATAAATAGTTATCTTAAAGAGATTGAAGAAGAGATAGATAAAGGTAGAATTGTGGTGGTAAGAATACCCCTTTCTGAAAGAATTACGAAAACAAAATATGGTGGATGGGGACACTGCCGTAAGTATATAAAACATCCTTATCTATTCGCTTTAGATATAGGACACCGAGTAGAGGCATTTGAGGTGAGGTTTATGGCAAATGCATTGGAGGAATTTGAAAGAAATCCAAAACTTGCGAATTTAAATGGTGTGCTTTATATCTATAATCCTCATATTACCAGAGTCGTTAGAGCACTTTCTGTAGGTGAAGAAACTTGGAATATAGAAGTTCAAAGAACTAAGAATTATACAGATCATGAAGGTTTTTTTGGCAAGGGCTGTTGGCGTGTTAGTGCTCTTGATGAAGCTGAGGCAATATTAAGTTCTTATATTACTGAAGATACAGTTTCTTCTACTCAGGCAAGAACAGCAGGTTGGGAAACTAAACATGTAGAATATATTAGGATAGCTCAATCGGCAGAAAAGGTACGTTTTGAATCCGCAGGATTTATCTTAAGATTTGGTGGACCAGTAGTTGAGATGTTCTTAGGTCAGCATTTCCAAAGATTTTTGAATAGTGAAAAAGTCTTTTGGACAAGGAAAATAGGGACTCTTTTTGATTTTGATTTCTATTTTAATAAAAATTGGGTTGTTGTAGGAAATATGTTGGTATATATACTTGGTTTCTTTACACCTTTTCATATCTACGCTTATATATTATTTCCTTGGTTGTTTATTATGCTTAGTTTTATATTAAGTCAAGCAATTAATGCTCAGACATTAATTAATTATGAAGAAACAAGTTATCGTTCTAGATGGCATTATCTTTTAAGCTTATGGCATGATTTCTTTATTCTTTTTATGTTCTATACATCTTTTATTCCCGAACATTATCTTAAGGTAAGATATGGCACAGAAGGTTTGGGGGTATTTACTCTTTCTCCTCGAAGAAGTGATTTAGTAAGAAGGAATTTTAAGGAATTATTTTCCACGTTTAAATTCGGGATTTATACAGGAATCATATCTACTCTTCTTATTCTTTTAGGTCCCTATCATCCCTTAGGTTGGGCAGCAAATATATTCTTTGTAATGATGGCATTTAACTGGTGGATTGCTCCTTTTATATTCAATCCTGCTATTCCTCTAAAAGAAGCTATTATAAAAAGGGAGCTTAAAGATTCATTTATTATGAACATTCTTCATGCTCTCTGGGCATGGCCAGTAGCTCTTATTCTTTATCCACTTACCATACTTATGAAAAAAATAGTAATACGAATAATAAAACGTGAATTAAAGAAGTCTTTAAATCTTCCTTTTGACAGCATTAAGGAAAAAAGAGAAGATTTAGATAAAGCAAGTGTTGCTGATAGTAAAGCTTCAGGAGAAAGAGCTTTTTATTTCAACTTAGAACAATTGAAAGTTTATAAACCAGAATTAGTAAATGTCATAAGAGAGGAAGTAGATGAGCTTTTAGTAGTTGAAAGATTTTTTGATAGAGTCGTTTATCCTTGGGAGGTAATAGGGTTGAAAGAAGAAGGAGACAGAGTATTGAAAGAAAAAGTTACTGAAATTATGTCTAATTATTTATATTGGATAAATTGGTTAATAAAAGAAATAGAAAAAGAACCCCAAACCCTTGTAAGAACAACTTTCCAGAGAAGCTTTGATGCTATTGCTTCTGATTATGATAAGACCATAGGCAGAAGCGCAGGTTTAGAAGGAGAAATCCTTGACTCTATCATCTTCTTCTTAGAAAAAGGCATTAAATTTGCTGTAATGTCAGGAAATGATATAAATACTCAAGTAACAAGAGTCATTAATCCTATACTTAATAAACTAAAAGAACAAAATAAATCTCCAGATGAAATTAACAAAATCTTATCCAATCTTACTATATATGCAAGTGGTGTAGGAATAAAACTTAGATTTGAAGTAGGAAATGATTATCAAATAAAAGCTTACTTAGATAGAGAATATATGGAAAAGACTAAAATAGAAGATGTTGAAGAATTAGTAAGATTATGCTATGAGGTTCTTGTGGAAAAAGGAGTGCTTGTAGAAGTTGAACCAGGAAAGTATGAGATGACAAAAGAATATCAAGAAGAAGTAGAAACAGCAGGCAAAAGACAAGATAGGCCTACAGAAGTAGAGATAAGAGGTGTTAATTTTATAAATAAAGAAGATTGGGATGATTCCAATAAAAAAGAGATAGAAGTAGAACTTACAAGAGGCAAAGATATTACCTCTCAAATAGCTATAGCTCCTATCTTTCCTGATAAAAGGCAAGAAATCATCGAGGCATTAAATGAGAAATTAAAAAATAATAAACTCTCTGATAAATATCATGTTCAAATAGGTGGAGGAAGAGGTGGTTGGACTATTGAGATAGTAAGAAAAATAGAAGGAGTTCCTTTAGCAAAAGATGCCAGTATGCATGACTTTATCACTACCAATGACCTTTCACCTGAAAGAGTCTGGTATTTTGGAGATGAGTTTACTCCAGGAGAAAATGACTGGCCAATATATGAACCACATGCCACATATAAAGATAAAGTAGGAAAAGTTAAAATCTGTGCAGTAAATGATTCTCAAAATCCTGCTCCTGGTTACTTCCAAAATGATAAGGAAAGAGTAGATTATCGAGAAGGAATGATTGAATCTACAAAGAAAAAATTTAAAGAGTTAATAAAAGAAATAGAAAAAGAACCCCAAACCCTTGTAAGAACAACTTTCCAGAGAAGCTTTGATGCTATTGCTTCTGATTATGATAAGACCATAGGCAGAAGCGCAGGTTTAGAAGGAGAAATCCTTGACTCTATCATCTTCTTCTTAGAAAAAGGCATTAAATTTGCTGTAATGTCAGGAAATGATATAAATACTCAAGTAACAAGAGTCATTAATCCTATACTTAATAAACTAAAAGAACAAAATAAATCTCCAGATGAAATTAACAAAATCTTATCCAATCTTACTATATATGCAAGTGGTGTAGGAATAAAACTTAGATTTGAAGTAGGAAATGATTATCAAATAAAAGCTTACTTAGATAGAGAATATATGGAAAAGACTAAAATAGAAGATGTTGAAGAATTAGTAAGATTATGCTATGAGGTTCTTGTGGAAAAAGGAGTGCTTGTAGAAGTTGAACCAGGAAAGTATGAGATGACAAAAGAATATCAAGAAGAAGTAGAAACAGCAGGCAAAAGACAAGATAGGCCTACAGAAGTAGAGATAAGAGGTGTTAATTTTATAAATAAAGAAGATTGGGATGATTCCAATAAAAAAGAGATAGAAGTAGAACTTACAAGAGGCAAAGATATTACCTCTCAAATAGCTATAGCTCCTATCTTTCCTGATAAAAGGCAAGAAATCATCGAGGCATTAAATGAGAAATTAAAAAATAATAAACTCTCTGATAAATATCATGTTCAAATAGGTGGAGGAAGAGGTGGTTGGACTATTGAGATAGTAAGAAAAATAGAAGGAGTTCCTTTAGCAAAAGATGCCAGTATGCATGACTTTATCACTACCAATGACCTTTCACCTGAAAGAGTCTGGTATTTTGGAGATGAGTTTACTCCAGGAGAAAATGACTGGCCAATATATGAACCACATGCCACATATAAAGATAAAGTAGGAAAAGTTAAAATCTGTGCAGTAAATGATTCTCAAAATCCTGCTCCTGGTTACTTCCAAAATGATAAGGAAAGAGTAGATTATCGAGAAGGAATGATTGAATCTACAAAGAAAAAATTTAAAGAGTTAATAAAAGAAATAGAAAAAATAGAAGTAAAAGGGACAATAGAGGTAGATATAGAGCAACATATTATTAAAGCGAAAAGGTATTTCTTAGAAGCAGTGAGGAAAGTGTTATATGGAGGAGTATCTAAAGAAGAGAGAGAATTTCTAACGGAAGACAGATCTCTAAAAGAAAGACAGGCAGATAGACTTAATAAAGAAAAGCAAACAAAGCTAGATTCTAAACAGAAAAAAGAAAAGAAAGAGAGAGTGCCACCTCAAAAAGAGGAAAAGAAAAATTTAGTTTCTGTTTTAATTCAAACCTTTAAAGAACCTACCAAAAATATAAACAAAGAAAGTTTCTTTAAAACTCTTCTTAAATATCTCTCTATTAAAGGTTCATCTGGAAAAGAGGAGGAAATATCTTTAAAACTTAAAGAGGAATTAGAAGCAATTGGATTGATAGAAGTTAAACAGGATGAGTTAGGTAATGTTAGAGGAATTTTACCATCTAACTCATCAAAACATACAATTCTTTTATCTGCTCATATGGATACCGTGGATATTGAAGAAATAGAGATAAGGCTTGAGGGTAAAAAACTTACTAATGCCAAAAATTGGCCTTTAGGAGCAGATAATCGTGCAGGTGTAACTGCAATCATAGAGACTTTAAAAGCAATTAAAGATAAAGAGCATCCTACTATAAAAGTATTATTTACAGTTCAGGAAGAAAGAGGTGAAAAAGGTGTTAGTACAGGTTTAAAGAAATTTATAGAGAAGAATAAAGATTGGTTTAGTGATGTAGAATTAGCTATTTTCTTTGATTCTTATTATTCTGGTCCAGGTCCCACTGCACCTCAGGAGTTGATAGATAGTAATTTTGTAATAATTTATAGGGGAGATACTAACTATTTAGAACAGCTCCTTCTAAATTCTGCTCAAAAAATCAACTTAACTTCACCCAAAGTGGTAAGTAAAGATAAGTGGAGCGGACCCGGGGATGCAGAAGTTTTAGAAGAAAGAACTCAGGTTAAAAATATTATAGAATTTGGTAATGGTGTTTATAAGGCTCATACAA
>CAZESF010000039.1:0-7840 GCA_964515205.1 uncultured Planctomycetia bacterium | reverse complement strand
ATTTTTTTCCGGTTTTCTTAAATGTATAATGAACAAGGTATTTATCAGGTACAAATATAATCTCATCTTCTTCTTTTAGATCTTGTCTGAGTATCTTAACCGAATTAGCGGAAGTATAACAAAAATTGCTCTCGGCTTTAACTTCTGCTGACGTATTAACGTAACAGAGAACTTTAACTAAAGGATGTTTACCCTTTAACAGTCTTAAACCTTCCGCAGTGATCATATCAACCATTGGACAACCGCATCCTTATCTGGTATCAAAATACTTTTTGAAGAGAAAGGATTTTGGCTGTCTCAGCCATAAAGTAAACCTTACAAAATATATCGCATCTACATCCACTTACTTCCCTGAATAAAAAGCCCTAAGGAATCACCAACGAAATTCGCTATCTTCTGTGCTTCTGATAGTTGATAATTATGAGACAAAAACTGCCTTATCACCTTTCAACCTTCTTATTTTCTCAGTAATCTGCATCTTTTATAACCTCCTCTATTATCCCACCTCCCAAAACAAAATCTTTATCGTAGAGAACAACAGACTGACCTGGTGTTATTGCTTCTTGAGGCTCATCAAATATCAATTCCAGTTTGTTATCTTTTATACTCACCTGACACCATTCACCTTTATGAACATACCTTATCTTAGCAAATACTCTTTTAGGCAACTCATCAACAAGCAGGTTTAAATCCTTAGCTTTAAGTCCTTTTGCTTTTAAATCATTCTTCCCGCCTACAATTATCTTATTCTCCTTAGGATCAATAGCTATAACATAAAGAGGACCTTTCCCGCTTATCCCTAATCCTTGCCTTTGTCCAACTGTATAAAAAAATATGCCTTTATGTCTGCCTAAAACATTTCCATTTAAATCCACAATAGGGCCTTCTCTAAATCTCTTTATTCTTTCAGATAAAAATTTTCGATAGTCTTTCTCCTGAATGAAACAGATATTTTGACTTTGAGGTTTCTCCGCCACAGGTAATTTATTTTCTCTTGCAATCTGCCTAACTTCCTCTTTTGTAAAGTTAGCCAAGGGGAACAAAATTTTCTTAAGAACTTGCCTTTTAACGGGATACAAAAAATATGTCTGATCCTTAACTTTATCTTTAGGTCTTTTTAAAAAATATCTACCATTTATTTTTTCCACTTTCGCATAATGTCCGGTAGCTAAGTAATCAAGTCCCATAGCTTCTACCTTCTCAAGCAATGAACCAAATTTTATGAACTTATTACAGTCAACACAGGGATTGGGAGTCCTACCGTTAAGATACTCATCTACAAACCTTTTTATAATTTTCTCCTCCAATTCCTGAGAAAAATCAAATACATAATGGGGAATCTCCAATCGGGCACAAACCTGTTTAGCATCTTTAATAGCGGATGAACCACAACATCTCGCACGTTCACTTCCCTCTCCATTCACTCCCAAGCACATAGTAAGGCCAACAACCTCAAATCCTCTTTTTTTCAATAATAAAGCAGCCACAGAAGAATCCACTCCTCCACTCATTGCCACCAGAACTTTCTTCATACTCCCGAAAACCTCTTATGGAAAGACTCAAAACTCTGAAAAGAACAGACAGATCCCGCAGAACAGGTAATCCCCTGCATATCTAAGCTTAAAACCAGAGGTTCTCCTTCTATATATTTAATAAAATATTTAATAAAAAAATTGACACTGTTGGGAAGCCTTTTATCAGAAAATTTCGGTAGATAAGAAGAAGATTCGCCCAATATTACCTCTTCAATCCTCTCCAGAATCCCCGTAATTAACCTTAAAGTCTTTTCTCCCTCTTCCATCTTCTTCTCTACAAGTCCAACTGCTTTAGCGAAACCTACAATTCCAGGAACATTATGAGAGGCTCACTTTCTATTCTTTTGTTCTCCCCTATGCATAAAAGATAAAATTTTAGTCCCTTTCCTAATACAAAAAACTCCTCCGTATAATTTATGAGTGGATGTACTTAAAAGACCCACGCCTAACTTTTTTAGTGAAGCATTTAAGAATTTGGCAATCTTTTCCCTTGCTCCCTCTCTCGCTTTTCTGACTCTCTGACCGCAGGAATGTAAACTGAAGGGATTTTTGAACTCATCCCGGAAATAATTTTGCATAGCCTCCAACACTTTCTCAGCACAGGGGATGGTAGCAGTGTAATCAAGATAGGTTCTTTTCATCTTCTCCACCTCCAATCTAACACTATCTTCTATCAAATTTTAAAAAAGTGGCTATCTTAAAATCCTTTTTGAGTTTTACAAATTGAAGTTAATCTCTATGCTTCATAAGGACAGATTTCTATATCCTCTGCTTTTTCTTATAGATAGCAACATTCTACCAAATTCATTTCTACTCCTGTCCTTCTCTCATCCATACAGATAAATATCTCTCACCTGTATCAGGCAAAATAACAACAATTAACTTACCCTCGTTTTCCTCTCTTTTAGCTACCTCAATCCCTGCCCAAAGAGCAGCACCTGAGGAAATTCCCGCCAATATTCCCTCCTTCCTAGCTAACTTCTTCATCATCTCAATAGCATCCTCGTCATTAACCTGAATTACCTCATCAATCAAATCCAATCTTAACACATCGGGAATAAAACCTGCTCCAATTCCTTGAATTTTATGCAAACCAGGCTCACCTCCTGAAAGAACTGGGGATCGCTTAGGTTCAACAGCAATCACTTTAAAATCTGGTTTTCTCCTCTTTATAACCTTCGCGATGCCAGTAATTGTGCCTCCTGTCCCCACACCTGCTACAACTATATCTACCTGACCATCAGTATCTTTCCAAATTTCTTCAGCTGTTGTCTCCTTATGTATTTGGGGATTGGCTGGATTTTTAAATTGCTGGGGCATGAAGGAATTGGGTATCTCTTTCAAAAGTTGTTCTGCTTCCTCAACCGCTCCTCTCATCCCCTTCTCTGCAGGAGTAAGGACTATTTCCGCTCCTAACAAAGATAAAAGTTTCCTTCTTTCAATTGACATACTCTCTGGCATCGTTAAGATAAGTTTGTAGTCTCTTTGAGCACATACAAATGCTAAAGCAATTCCCGTATTACCACTTGTAGGCTCAATTATCACAGTATCTTTGTTTATCAATCCCTGCCTTTCTGCTGATTCAATCATAGAAACGCCTATTCTATCTTTTATGCTTCCGCAAGGATTGTATGACTCCAACTTAGCCACTAACTCTGTTTTTAATCCTTTACTTATTTTCTTTAACTTCACCAAGGGAGTATTTCCTATTAATTTGGTAATATCTTCTGCTATTCTCATTTATACCTCCTCTATTCCAAGAATGCGTTTCCAAAATTGATATAACTTAATTCCATTTTAACTCACAAAGGGCTTATCCCAATCTTCTTTATTTTGTTTATTAGCCATCTTAATCCTTGTCTTCTTTCAAATCTTACCCTTAATTCCCTTATCCGCACTAAGGGATGTTAAAAAACAATTTAGAATTTCCCTAAAAGAATTAGTCCACCGATTATTAAAAAAAGAGCGCCACTGCAATATCTTATTATCTGAGGATTAAAATGTTTGCCTAAAATAGCCCCTAAGGTTACAGAGATCGCCGTAATAACTGCATATCCTAAAAGAGAGGCAAAAAATACTACATAAGGATTGCCTGTCTTTGCACTCAAACCTATTGCTACCAGCTGAGTTTTGTCTGCCAGTTCTGCCAACATAACCATACCCAAACTGATAAAAAATATTTTTAACATTTTTACCCCCAATCTTATTTAGTATATTCTTTAAATCTGATTTGCCCCCTCATAAATTTGAATAATTTTAACCTCACATAATACATCTCTCCTTTTAACTTCGTAGGTTGAAATAAAATTTTTGTTTAAAAATCAGAAATCGGTTCACCCTGCTCATTTAAGTCTATAAATTTAAAATCACCTCCTAATTGATCAGTTTTCTTTTGAAAGATTTCTCTTATATTATTATCCATCGTTAGGTATATTATCTGCCAATTATTTTTGGATAACTCAATCAGTGTCTTAACAAGTAAAGGACGTCTTTCCCAATCAACATGCTGGATTGCATCATCGAGAATAAGAAAAGCTCCTTCAGTCCGAAGAAGTTTTTTGACTATACCAACTCTTAATGCAATTAAAATTTGTTCTTTTGCACCTGTGCTTATATCTTTGATATCAAAATCAGAGAATCCATCAGAAATAAATATATCTCCTCCCTCTATCTTAAACTCTTTATATTTACCTGTAATTTGTTTAATAACATCCTGGCATTCTTTTGAATTCATAGCTTCAATAAGTAATTCCTCCTCTTTTGATCTTAATGATTCCACTGTGTGGTAAACTAATTTTCCCGCAATAATCTTTGAAACACAACGTTTGAATTCCAAGTATTTCTCCTCTTTTAACGTAAAAAACTTTTTTATTAACTCATTCCAATCAATTGTAATATCATCACCTGTTATACTGCATATGGATGATTTCAAAGATTGAAGAGAAATCTCAACAGTCCTAATCCTTTTTTCAATTCTCTTTATTTCGTTTTCAATCCTTTCCAGTTCTATCTTACTATATTTTACACCTGGATCCTCAGTCAAATAATCTGAGGGGTCAATTTCCAATCCTCGCAATTCTCCTTCTTTATTATCTATCTTCCCTCTCAATTCTCGAATCCTTCTCTGTATTTCTAATATTTTAACATCCCAATCTTCTTCTTTAATCTGTTCTCTGAAGTATACATTAAACTGAAATTGTATCTTTTTAAAATATTCATCCATCTGCCTTATGATTTTTCTATTTTCACTCTCTATTTTCTCAATCTGCTCTTTCAATTGAGGTAGTTTATTCACTTCTTCCTCCAATTCTCTAAATCTATCTTTATCAAATTTTACCCCGGGAGTGCTCATTTCATATTCACTTTTACTCACATTTAAAATCGCAAGATGCTTCTCCTTTTCGCTTATTTCTCTTTCCAATTCTTTTCTTCTGCTTCTTAGCTCATCTAATTTGCTTTTCCAAGAAATTTCTTCATAAATTTCACCCGTTATCCTTCTTATACTCTCTTTTATAGCCTCTCCAATACTCTTTATTTCCTCCTCTAATACATCTAACTTTAGATCTTGCCATCTACTCTCCTCTATCTCGAGTTCTCTAAGCTTTGAGTCAATGTCTGGTAATGACCTAAGCTCAAAACCAAAATATTCTTTAAATTCTCTTTTTATATTTTCAATCTCATTATTCTTAGGTAAATCTTTGAATGCTTTTAACATTTTAGTTACATAATAAGTACCGCAATAGATTCCAACCATAAGAGTAAAAAAAGAAAAAATTTTTATGCCCACCAGAATGAATGAAAATGATAACAATAAGAATAGTAGTGATAAAGAAATATATAAACTACTAACAGGTTTTATGAGAGGTTGGTGAATTAATTCATTATATCTTCTTGATGCAGATTTTAACCATTCTAAATATTTTATCTTTTCTTCTATTATATTTCTTTGCTTCCTCCTATCTTCATATTCTCGTTTTTTATTAAAATAGTCATTAATCCTAATAGAAATTTCGCTCAATTCCTCCTCAGAATATCTTTCCTGCTCCTTCTTTAATTGGTTTACAGACTCAGAAATTTTGTAGGCAAGATATCTTTTTGCCTTTAACTGTTTTTCGTATTCACTTTTAATATTCTGTAAGATTTCTATTTTTTCATTAAGTTCTTTCCATCTTTTTTGATTTTCCTTGTATTTATTTTTACTTTGCCTATAGGAATTAATGAGCTCCTTTAAAACATTAATATCTTCTTCCGGCAATCTCTCAAGTTCACTTCTTAGTTGCTTAACTTCCTCAGAAATTTTATAGGATTTGTATCTCTTTGCATCCATTAGTTTTCTTTTTCTCTCTTCAAGATATCTTCTCTGGTTGTTTAAATCTTTCAGTTTCCTAGGATTGTACTCTCTGAGTAATCTTTTAATTTTGTTCTCAATGTCTTCTATGCTTTTTTTTAACTGAAAATACTCCCTCCCTTCTCCTCTATTTGCAATTTGAATCTCACCATTTATAAAATTTACCTCTTTAATTGTTTTTGGAATATTTCTGTCATCTATCAATAAATCAAAAATTTTTTTACGAGAAAATAGTTCCAATAACAGAGATTTGCTTAAAGTTACGTCTCCAATATTTACATCTCCATTTTTTACAATGAGAATTCTTGCAAGTGAAGAAGTAATAAAAGGGATATTCTCAAGCAAATCGTCCAGTTTTTTAGTTTTTCTATTTGAAGTTCCATAGGTAAATTCAATATCTGAATCCCCAACTCCTGATACAATAACTTTACCTCTTCCTTGAATTTCTCTAATATAGCCCCAGTTCTTATAATCTCTAAAGAGAGCTCTGATGATAAATTCAGTGAGAAAAGTCTTTCCTGATTCATTAAAGCCATAAATTAAATTAACTGTTGAAAGCTCTATTTCAAGCTTTGGTATAGGCCCGAGGTTTCTTACCTGTATTTTTTTTATATAAATTGGCATAATTACCTTCCAAAAATTAATTTTAAAATCTGCTCTTCTATATCTTCTCTTCCAACTTTTTTAGTCTTCAGTTCATTCAGATTAAGATCTTGAAGATATTTCCTCGTCTCTTCAAAGATTTTTATCCTCTCCTGTGAAGTCACATCTTTTTCAAATACAGAGACACTTGATAAGTCAGGTTCATCGTTGTATATCTTCACCCCCTTTTCTATTAAAAACTGCTTTATCCTTTCTGCCAATATCTTCTTATTTCTGGAATATCCTTTTAATTCAATTTTAAGAATAACTTTTTTAAGCTCATCTTCCTTCAATCCCCACTCTTTTATCATTTTGGTAAGTCTATCTTCCACAATCTCAATCTCATTCTCAAGAGGATATACCAATTGAACTTCATTAAAGTAGATATAGGGAGTTTCCGTAAATACAAACTCTACCTCTAAGGTTTCCATATCAAAAATCAAAAATCTTCTTTTTCCTGTTTCTGTTATGTCTACAGGACAAGGTGAGCCAGGATAATATATTTTCCCTTCCTCATCTGTAGCTTTATGAATGTGTCCAAGAAAAACTTTTAAAGGTTTAAATTTTTCTATAGCTGACACAGAAATAGGCATATATATACCCTTCTCGTAAGGATTAGGAACATAATTTCTCATAGAAATGTAATCACCGTGTGATATCAGAATAAATCTTTCAGGAAGTCTTGATTTTAAATTGAATTCAGCTAAAACTTCATCCATTGTTGTTCTCCCAATAACATAGGGAATCATAAAAACATCCAAATTATCAAAAGAAATAATTTCTGGCGAAGATATGACTCTTAAATTCTGAGAAGTAAAATGAATTTGTTTAATATTTGGATCATGATTACCTGGGATCAGATAAATGTTTACATCAGAATATTGCTTTATGAGATCATCAAAAGAAGAATAATTCTGCTGTGTCTTATCAAAAAGATCACCAGCGATGAATAAATGACGAATGTTTTTTTGTCTCAGTTTACTAAAAATATTTTCTAAAACGGAAATTCTTTCAGGAAATTTTTCACTCAGATGACAATCTGCTGTAATAGCTATTTTCATCTTTATTTTTTTGGATTAACTTTCTATTTTAAACAACCTAAGATAATTTTATTATAGCATAATTTTTCCAAAGAATTAGGGAATTAGATAGAATTCTTTGCCTGAAGAATGTAAGTACTTATTCAGTAGCAAAATGTGGAGAGTATTTCTTAAGCAAAGAAATTGCTTTAAGAAAGACTTCTTCAGGTTTAATAGCATGAAGACACAAAAACCCTTTCTGGCAATTATGAGCAAGACATTTTTTGCATCCCACA
>CAZESF010000038.1:0-7969 GCA_964515205.1 uncultured Planctomycetia bacterium | reverse complement strand
ATTTATCTTTCTTCACAAATGTAACTAAAATTTGCGAAAAATATTTTACACTACCCTAAATAAATTTAATTTGCTCTCTTTTTATTATGTGATAAAATACAGCTTATGCAGATAAAAAGGGAAAGGTTAAGAAGGATAGTTAAAAATTTTAAAAATAAAAAGGTTCTTGTTGTTGGAGACTTAATTTTAGACCATTATATTTTTGGACAGGCAGAAAGAATCTCTCCTGAAGCGCCTGTTCCAGTTGTATGGGCAAATAGAGAAAGTTTTTTGGGAGGCGGAGCGGTAAATGTAGCAAATAATTTAGTTTCCTTGGGAGCAGATGTATATTTATGTGGAGTGATTGGAGATGATGAATTTGGGAAAAAATTGATAGAGGTAATTAAAAAAAGAAAGATTAATACCCAGTTAATAGTTAAAGATAAAAAAAGACCCACAACAATAAAAACAAGAATTGTTGCTACTCACCAGCAGGTGGTAAGAGTTGATTGGGAATCAAGAGAATTTCTTTCCTTAGCCTTAAATCAGAAAATATTAAAAAATATTCGTAAGATGATAAATGAATTTGATGGAGTTATTATTGAAGATTATGGTAAAGGAGTAATTAATCCTTACTTGGTGGAGGAGCTTGTAAGATTGAGCAAAAAGAATGATAAAGTAATTACTGTTGATCCTAAAGAAGAACATTTTGATTATTATGAGAATGTTACTGCTTTAACTCCTAATCTTAAAGAAGCGCAAACTGCCGTAAATATGAGAATAAAATCAAAAGAAGAAATCAATCTTTTAGGTAAGATTCTTAAAGAGAGATTAAAGCCTTCTTGTCTTTTAATTACCTTAGGAGAGGAGGGAATGCGTCTTTTCTTAGAGAAAGAAATCTGGCATATTCCCACATATGCTTTAGAAGTATTTGATGTTACCGGGGCTGGAGATACAGTGATTGCAAGTTTTACCTTAGCGCTTCTTGGAGGAGCTTCATTTTTGGAGGCAGCAATTATCTCCAATCTATGTGCAGGGGTTGTGGTAGCTAAATTTGGCCCTGCGACAGCAACCATTTCAGAAATTGAAGAAAAAATTAAAATTACAAAGATAAATGTAGAAAAGATGAATGGATAATGGAAATAGTAGGAGTAATTCCGGCACGATTAAAATCAACCCGTCTTCCTTGTAAACTCCTTCTGCCTCTTTTAGGAAAACCTCTTATACAGTGGACATGGGAAAATGCTAAAAAAGCAACTCTTTTAGATAAATTGATTATTGCTTGTGATGATGAAAGATTGAGAAAAATAGTAGAAAGCTTTGGCGCCGAAGTTATTCTTACATCTTCTCAACATACCTCAGGAACAGATAGAATTGCCGAAGCAGTAAGAGAGATGGATGTAAGACTTGTAGTTAATATTCAGGCAGACGAACCTTTGATTCATCCTTCCTTGATTGATAGTTTGATAGAGACGATGAAAGAAGATTCCTCTTTAGTTATGGCTACAGCAAAAAAGAAAATTACCGATTTCAGTGAAATTGAAGATCCTAATGTAGTAAAGGTGGTTACTGATAAAAATGATTTCGCTCTTTATTTTTCCCGTTTACCTATACCCTATTCAGAAAATAAAGAAGTAGATTATTATAAACATATTGGGATTTATATCTATACTAAGGATTTTCTTTTTACTTTTAAAAATTTAGGCCCATCTTCTTTAGAGAAAACAGAAAGATTAGAGCAATTGAGAGCGATTGAAGCAGGATATAAAATTAAGGTTATTACAACTTCTTTTGAGTGCCATGGAGTAGATACAGAAAAAGATTTAGCTAAAGTAGAGAGGATTTTGAGAGAAAATGTTAGAGTTTAAAAAATTAAAGAAAAAATTTATCTTTATCGCTGGTCCTTGTGTGATAGAGTCAGAAAAACTTACATTTGAAATCGCCCAATATCTTAAAGAAATTACCTCTTTTTATCCGGTAAACTTTATCTTTAAAGCAAGTTTTGATAAGGCTAATCGCACACGTATCTCTTCATTTCGTGGCCCAGGATTAAAGAAAGGATTAAAGATTTTAGAGAAGATTAAAAAAAAGTTAGATATTTTTATTTTAAGTGATATTCATTGCACAACTCAGGTTAAATATGTAAAAGATGTTTTAGATATTATCCAAATCCCTGCGTTTCTGGTGCGTCAGACAGATTTAATTGTGGAAGCAGCAAAAACAGGAAAAATAATTAATATAAAAAAAGCTCAATTTATGAGTCCATATGATGTAAAATATGTGATTGAGAAGATAAATTCTGCAGGCAACAGGAAGATTTTACTTACCGAGCGAGGAACCTGCTTTGGTTATAACAATTTAGTTGTTGATTTTCGTTCTCTTTTAATTATGAAGAAGTTCAGGTATCCGGTAATTTTTGATGCTACACATTCTCTGCAAAAGCCATCGCAGGAGAAAGGTGTAAGTGGAGGAGATAGAGAGTTTGTTCTTCCTTTTTCACAGGCAGCAGTTGCCTGTGGATGTGATGGTTTATTTTTAGAGGTTCATCCTCGGCCTCAGAAGGCTTTATCCGATAAAGCTACCTCTTTTTCTCTTTATCAGGTGAAGAGATTATTAAAAAGAGTTTTAAAGATAAAAAAGATTTTGGATGAAGAATAAAGAGGAAAAAATTGTAAATTGGGCAAAAGAGGTAATTGATATTGAAAAGGATGCTTTAGCTTCTTTGGAGAAGAGAATAGATAAAGAATTTGTTAAAGCAGTAAAGTTAATTTTTCATTCCAAAGGATATGTGATTGTGACAGGAATGGGGAAAGCAGGTATCATTGGACAGAAATTTTCTGCTACTTTAGCCAGTTTTGGAATATCTTCTTTTTGGTTGCACCCGGCAGAGGCTGTGCATGGGGATTTGGGAAGGATAAGAGAAGAAGATACAGTTGTAATTCTTTCTTATAGTGGAGAGACAGAAGAAATAAAAAATTTGATTCCTTTTATTAAGAAGATTGGTTCAAAAATAGTTGCCATTACAGGAAATAAAAAGTCTAATTTAGCTAAGTACTCAGAGGCAGTAATTGATGTAAAGGTAAAAAAAGAGGCTTGCCCTTTAGGATTAGCCCCTACTGCCTCCACTACTGCAATGTTGACGATTTGTGATGCAATTGCTATAGTTTTGCAAAAGATGAAAGGTTTAAAAAGAAAAGATTTCGCTTTTTTCCATCCTCGGGGGTCTTTAGGAAGAAAACTCCTTCTCAAAGTAAAGGATATAATGCGAAGAGGGAAATTTAATCCTGTAGTTTATGAGGATACTCTCGTTAAAGAAGTGCTTGTAAAGATTACCTCCTCACACGCAGGAGCAGCATCAGTAGTGGATAAAAAGAAGAAGCTTGTAGGAATTTTTACTGATGGTGATTTAAGAAGATTATTTCTAAAAAATGAGCCTTATGTTTTAGAGAAAAAGATAAAAGAAGTGATGACAAAAAATCCTGTAGTTGTAAAAGAAGATGAGTTAGCTTCTTATGCTTTAAAAATATTGGAGTCGAAAAAGATTGATGAGGTTCCTGTAGTAGATAGAAAAGGAAAATGTGTGGGAATGCTTGATATTCAGGATTTGGTTTCGGCAGGTTTAATCTGATATGCAAGCCAATTTTAAAAAAGTGAAATTGTTGGTTTTAGATGTTGATGGGGTATTGACTGAAGGAAGTATAGTTTATGATAATAAAGATAGAGAACAGAAAATTTTTAATGTTCATGATGGATTGGGAGTATTTTTATTAAGTAAAATGGGAATAGATACTGTTCTTGTTAGTGCAAAGAAAAGTTCTATTTTAGAAAAAAGAGCCAAAGATATGAGAGCAAAGGAAGTAATTGGAGGAATATTGCCTAAGAAAAAGATACTTGGTTATTTAATGAAAAAGTATAAAGTGAAAAAAGAAGAGATTTGCTTTGTTGGGGATGATTTAATCGATTTGGGTATAATGAAAGAGGTAGGATTCCCAGTTGCAGTAAAGAATGCTTCTTCTGAGGTGAAAAAACAAGCTATTTATATTACCAAAAAAGAAGGTGGAAAAGGAGCAGTCAGAGAAGTAGTTGAGCTTATTCTGAAAGCAAAAAATCTGTGGAAGAAAGTAGTAAAAGAGATAGATTCTTTATTAAGTGAGTAAAAATCTGTGTGAGTTTATTAAAAAAGTATTTTCCTATCTTATCCTGGGCTTTTTATGATTTAGCAAATCAATTTTTTGTTTTAAATATCTCTTCCCTTTATTTTGTTCGCTGGATAACCGTAGAGAGAAAAATTCCTGAGATTGTTTATAGTCTCTTTTTCGGCTTTTCTGTATTTCTGGTAGCAGTTTCTTCTCCTTTTTTAGGAGCAATTTCAGATATGAGAAAAAGATATAAATCTTTTTTAGTCTTTTTTACTCTTTTAGCGATAATTTCTACAGCATTTTTAGGAATGTTTAAAAGACCTTTTTTAAGTTTGGTATTTTTTGCTATAGCTAATTTTGGAACACAGGAAGCAATCGTTTTTTACAATTCTTTACTTATTCATATTGCTCACCCCTCCCGCATCGGTTTAATTTCAGGAGTAGGGAGAGTTTTCGGTTATTCTGGAGCACTTGTTGCACTTCACTTTACCAAACCAATCTATGCTCATTATGGATATCAGGCAGTTTTTCTCTTTACCAGTATTATGTTTTTTGTTTTTTCTCTACCGTGCATGATTTTTGTAAAGGAGAAAGTTAGCTCAGTTGAGTTTTCTTCAGAGAAAGAGAAAATAAAAAAAATTTTTGAGAAATTAAAAATTACATTGCAGGAAGTTCCCCGACAGAAAGATTTATTAAATTTTTTAAAAGGGATTTTCTTAGGTTTGTGTGTAATTAATACCATAATTCTTTTTATGTCTGTTTATGTTGTCAAAGTATTTGGTTTGAGCAATAAAGAAGTAGTTAATTTTCTTATTTTTTCTACATTCTTTGCAATTTTGGGAAGTTTCTTTTCTGGTTTTATAAGTGATTATTCTGGATATAAAAATTCCTTAGTAAGTATATTTTTTATCTGGATAGTTGTTTTACTTTGTGCTATTTTTTCTACTTCAACTTTTTTAATTAAATTCATAGGAATTTTGGGAGGAATGGTTTTGGGAGCAAGCTGGACAGTTGCGCGTGCTTTGGTTACCAAAATTATGCCTTCAGATAAAATTGGGGAGGCTTTTGGTTTGTTTAATTTAGCCGGATATCTTTCTGCAATTGTAGGGCCGCTTTTCTGGAGCATGGTTTTATTTCTTTTTTCATTTCTAGACAATTTGGCTTATCGTATAGCTTTTTTTAGTTTAATCCCTTTTATGGTTTTGGGAATTATTTTTATTTTACGCCTTCCTCAAAGTGAATAATAAACAGCTTGCCGAAATTTTAAAAAAACATGTTTATATCCTTTCTTCTCAGATTGGAGATCGCAATGTCTTCAGTTATGAAAATTTAAAAAAAGCCGTTTCTTATATTAGTGAGGAGTTTAAACATACAGGATATAAACTGGATTATCAGAAGTATTTTTGCTCAGGTAAGGAGGTAAAAAATATTATTGCTGTTAAAGAAGGAAAGACTCAAGGAGTAATTATTGTTGGTGCTCACTATGATAGTTGTTTTAATCCTGGTGCTGATGATAATGCCTCTTCAGTTGCGGTAATGATTGAGTTAGCAAAAAGATTTTATCCAAAAGAATTAAGACATAAATTTAAATTTGTTGCTTTTGTAAATGAGGAACCTCCTTTTTTTAAAACCGAAGAGATGGGAAGCAGAGTCTATGTAAAGCAAGCTAAAAGGAATAAAGAGAAAATTAAAGCAGCAATTATTTTGGAGATGGTAGGTTATTACACAGATACTCCTCACTCTCAAAGTTTTCCTCCTTTTTTAAGTCTTTTTTATCCTCATCAAGGAAACTTTATCTGTATAGTAGGAAATCGTAAATCAAAAAAATTAGCTAAAAGAGTACATCACAGTTTTAAGAAGACTTCCTTCTCCGCAGAGATTTTTGTAGGTCCTTCTATAGTTGTGGGAGTGGATTTTTCTGATCACTGGTCTTTCTGGAAGGAAGGATTTTCTGCGATAATGCTTACTGATACAGCTTTTTATCGTAATCCCTATTATCATACTGAAGAAGATACTTATGAAAAGTTAAATTATGAGAAAATGAGTAAGTTTCTGCTTGCACTAGAGAAAGTTTTAGTTGATTTAGATAAACAACAGATTTAGAATATATATCTATGGAAAAGGATACATTTCATTTTAAGCTTTCCACGGTAAATCATTTAGGAATAGGTTTTTTTAAATATCTACTTTCACCTCGCCAATCCTTTCTTGCTTTTAATAATGCATTTGCCAAAATTTTGAGTTATTCTTCTAAAAAAGAAGTATTTTCCAAAAACTTTTCTTCTTTTTTTGTTTCTTCCAAGGATAAAGATGATTTCTTCTCTCTTCTTAAAAAAAAGGGAAAAGTAAAATTTTTTGAAACATTGTTTTTAAAGAAAAATAAAAGAAAAATTTGGGTGGCGATAACTGCTTCTCTGATAAAAGAAAATCAGCATAAATTTATAGAAGGAATAATTGAAGATATAACTTCACATAAAAAAACAGAGGAAAAATTAGCTTTAGAAAGAGATTTCCTGCAGAATCTTTTAGATAATATTCCTGATGCAGTTTATTTTAAAGATAGAAAAAATAGAATTATCAAAGTAAACAAATTCTATCTTCAAGGAATGAAAAGACCTCCTGAAGAAATAATTGGCAAGACAGATTTTGATTTTTTCCCTTATGAACAGGCAAAACAGATGTTTGAAGATGATAATTATGTTTTAAAAACGGGAAAACCCATAGTAGGAAAGGTTGAACGGACTTTACTTCCTGATGGAAGATGGAATCAGGTAATTACAACAAAAATTCCTATGTATAATAGAGAAGGTAAAATTATCGGCACGATGGGAATAACCCGAGATATGACCGCCTATGCACATTTGGAAAAGGAAAGGTTAGAGCTGGTAATAAATTCTTTAGAGGCTTTAGGAAAGGCGTTAGGGATCAGAGATCCTTATACTTATGGACATGCAAAAAGAGTAGCTTACTTGGCTCAATGTTTGGCTAAAGAGTTGGGGTGGGATGAAGACAGAATTTTGGGAATGAAGCTGGCAGCTCAGCTTCATGACATAGGAAAAATTGGGATACCTTCAGATATTTTGGCAAAACCTGGTCGTCTTACTGAATGGGAATATAAAATAATTCAAGCTCATGTAGAAAAAGGTTTTCAACTTTTAAAAGATGTTAAATCTAAGTTTCCCTTAGCAGAAATCATCTACCAGCATCATGAGCGATTGGATGGTTCTGGATATCCCCGGGGATTAAAAAAAGATAAGATTTTAGAAGAAGCAAAAGTTTTGGCAGTATGTGATGTGTTAGAAGCAATGACACATCGGCGTCCTTATCGGGAAGCAAAAGGATTAAAAGATGCTTTAGAAGAACTTAAAAATGGAGCAGGGATAAGATATGATAAAAGAATAGTTAATTTACTTTTGAAGATCATTAAACATAATAATTTTCGTTCTTTTTGGCATAATGCATAAACTTAAGTTTAAAATTTTCTTGCCTGAGAAATATTTTTTATGTTATAATTCTATCTCTCTGTGCCGGGGTAGCTCAGGCGGTAGAGCGAGGGACTGAAAATCCCTGCGTCGGCGGTTCGACTCCGTCCCCCGGCACTTTTTAGCGTTTAGAGGATAGCGTTTAGCGGATAGAGAATTAGCGAATTCTAAATTAATTAATCTTCTCTGATAATCTTACAGGGTGACAGCGAGGCGAATTTAACTTCTTTGATTTTTCTTATGAGCCGAGCGTCAAGAGGGACAGAGTCCCTATGAAGGCACTGCTTAAGATAGTGCGAAGCACTCAGTGCCTTGACTCCGTCCCCCGGCACACTTTTAAATTCTTAATAAATATTTCTCCACATCAAA
>CAZESF010000037.1:0-8398 GCA_964515205.1 uncultured Planctomycetia bacterium | reverse complement strand
AGGGAATGTATAAAGTGATGAATGATGTGGCTACCTGTCTTTTTATAAAAGGTGAGGCTTTGATGCGTGAAGGAAAAATTGAGAAAGCAAAAAAAGTTTTTAAGAAAATCGTTGATAAATATCCCTATAGTGTAGCCTGGGATCCTCGCGGTTGGTTTTGGTCAGTGAAAGAGAAGGCAGAGATTACTTTGAAAAAACTGGAGACAGGAAAAATTGAGGAAGAAGAAGAGGAAATTCTTCCACATACAAAAGTAGTTCTTCATGATGAAGGGAGTCAATTTCCTGTAAATTATGAAAAATTCGGAGAATTTGAAGGAAGAGGAACGCAAAATTATAGATATATTATAAAAGATCCAGTAGAATTAGCAAAAGCAGTGGGAGAAGGCATTTTTCCTAATACTGCTTCTGTAAGATTTGATCCTAATTTTATAAAAGTAAAGAAAAAAATTTTTAAGATTGATCATTGGAAGATTCTTAATACTCCTGATTTATCCTTAGCTTTTTATAAATGGTGTTTTGCGCCAGAGCCAGAGGGAGTAAAGCTTTTTTATATTGGAGATATTTTAGAAAGAAGTGGGCTGATAAAACAGGCAATTAAAGCTTATTATGCAATTTTAGTTCATTTTCCTCGCCAAGTTGCTTTTACCTATTGGGGAACCCCTTGGTATGTGGGAAAAGCTGCCTTATATAGAATTAAATTTCTTTTAAGAAAATATCCTCAACTTCATCTAAAACTTGAAAATGCATATATAAAAATTAAGAATAGTTATGATAATGATTTGAGAAATGATATTTTTATTGTTGATCCGGGAAGATTGACGAGAGTGAATTTAAAAGAGAAATTCTTTTCTTTTAGAGACAAAAGGAAACTGAGAAAAATAGTCAAGGTAAAGGGCAAAGGTAAAGTAAAATTGGTAAAATATGCAACAGGTGACTGGCAACTTCTTGTGGATGGAAAGCCTTTTATCATTAAAGGAATAACTTATTCTCCCACACGTGTGGGGGAATCTCCGGATGAGGGAACTCTTTCTAACTGGATGTTTCAAGATATAAATAAAAATGGGATAATTGATGCTCCTTATGAGGCATGGGTAGATAAAAATAGAAATAATATTCAGGATAAGGATGAGAAAACAGTGGGTGATTTTTATTTGATGAAAGAAATGGGAGTAAATTGTATAAGAGTATATCATCAGCCTTTTAAAATAAATAAAAAGCTATTAAGAGATTTATACAAGAATTATGGAATTTATGTGGCGATAGGAGATTTTTTAGGAAAGTATGCCTTAGGAAGTGGTGCCAGCTGGCAGGAAGGGACAGATTATAACAATTCTGTTCATTGTAAAAATATGCTGGAAAGTGTTAAAAAAATGGTTTTAGAATTTAAAGATGAGCCTTATGTTTTATTATGGATTTTAGGGAATGAGAATGTATATGGGGTAGCTTGCAATGCCAATAAATATCCAGCCAGTTTCTTTAAATTTGCTAATCAAGCAGCAAAATTAATTAAAGAATTAGATCCTTTAAAAAGACCGGTAGCAATAGCTTCGGGGGATACTTTGTATTTAGATCTTTTCGCCAAATATTGCCCTGAAATTGATATTTTTGGAACAAATTCCTATCGGGGAAAGCATGGATTTTTAGGCTTATGGGAAGATGTAAAAGAGATTGCTGACAAGCCAGTAATAATTACGGAATTTGGTGCTCCTTCTTATGCAGAAGGCTATACACTCAAAGAAGCAGAAGATTTTCAGGCAGAATATCTTAGAAACTCTTGGGAGGATATTTATAACAATAGTGCAGGTTTAGGATGTGGAAATGCATTGGGAGGATTTGCTTATGAATGGCTTGATGAGTGGTGGAAAGCTTATGAACCTTCCTATCATGATAAGAAAGGATTATTTGCCGGACCTTTTTTAGATGGTTATATGCATGAGGAGTGGTTGGGTGTATGTGGTCAGGGAGATGGAAAGCACTCCCCTTTCTTGCGTCAACTTAAAAAAGCATATTTTGAACTTCAGAAAATTTGGTGTAAGTAAAACAAAAGTTAGGGTTTTTACTTGAAATTTTATTTAATTGAAAGTATAATAATTCTTTATTAAGAAAGGAGGCAGAATGAAAAAATTTATAACGGGAGTAGTAATGTTGTTAAGTTTGGGTATTATTATGAACACTTACGCAGAGGAGAAGATTTTTTACATCTATAAAGATAAAAATGCTCCTTCCAATCACTTTATTCCCAGTGGCTGGATGGGAGATTATGGAGATTTAAAGTTTAATGATCAATGTACTGAGGAAGTAGCTTCGGGAAGTACCTCAATTAAGATAACTTATACAGCAGAAAAATCCCAAAATCAAGGTTGGGCAGGAATATACTGGCAGTCTTCAGCTAATAACTGGGGACAAAGGCAAAGCGGGTATGATTTGACCGGATTTAACAAATTAGTATTTAAAGTTAAGGGAGAAAATGGGGGAGAGATCATTACAAAAGTGAAAGTGGGAGGAATTGTTCGTGATGCAGGAGGCAATCCAGTTGCTTATCCAGATAGTGTAGATGTTGAATTTGGACCAATAAAATTGACAGATAAATGGCAAGAATATTCTATTAATCTGGCGGGAAAAGACCTTTCTTATGTCAATGGAGGATTTTGTATAATTTTTAATGCGGATCAGATACAGAAAGAACAGGTAATTTATTTGGACGATATTTATTTTACTTATGAACCTAATCTTAAACCGGAAGTGAAAAAGATAAAATTTCCTTTTTATGTATATGCTGATGCAGATTCCTTGGATAATCATTTCTGTCCCAGTGGCTGGATGCCGGCAACCGCAGCTCAAGATATAAAGTTATATACTAACTGGAAAGAGAGTCCTTTAAGCGGCAGTTCTTGTATAAGGATAGAGTATCGCAATAATTCAGGAACCAGATGGGCAGGAATTTACTGGCAGAATCCTCCCAATAACTGGGGAAATGTTCCTAATGCAGGATTTGATTTACGAGGAGCAACAAAGCTGACTTTTTGGGCGAAAGGTGAAAGGGGAGGAGAAGTGATTAATGAGTTTAAAGTAGGAGGGATTGCCAGTGGTGAATATCCCGACTCAGATAGTGCCTCTATTGGCCCCATACAGCTTACTAAAGATTGGAAAAAATATGAGATTGATTTGCGGGGTAAAGATTTATCCTATATAATTGGTGGATTTTGCTGGGCAACAAATATTGATGTTAATGATCCTCACGGAATAATCTTTTATTTAGATGAGATAAAGTTTGAAAAATGATAAAAAGAAAAATTTTTAAGGCAGGCTTTTTTTTAGCCTGCCTTTTTCTTTTTCCTCTCCTTTTGTTGTCTGCTGATGTAAGGATAAAAAAAACTGAGGAAGGGGGATATACTCTTTCTGTTGATAGAAGACCATTTTTAATAAAAGGAATTATTTATAATCCTACCCCCATAGGAGAAGGCTACGATTATAATTTATTTTCTGATTCAAGAAAACCTTGGCTTTTTGATGGGAAGTTGATGAAAGAGGCAGGGATAAATGTAGTAAGGGTTTATTCCTGTCGAGGTAGTGATTTAGAGAAAGTTAAACAATTTATAAGAGACTTATACAAGAATTATGGAATTTATACAATTATTGGTGATTGGTTAGGATTGTGGGAAAAACCTTCTCCTAACTATGCAGATAGAAAATTTTGTCAATATACTAAAGAAAAAGTTTTAGAAGTAGTTAAAGCTTTAAAGGATGAGAAAGGATTGCTTATGTGGATTTTGGGAAATGAGAATAATTATACTTTTTCAGGAAAAATTGCTTTCTGGACATCACCAGAAATTGAGAAAATTCCTGATCTTTATGAAAGAGTAAGAAAAAGAGCTGAAATTTATTATTCTTTTGTTGATGAGATAGCTTCTGAGATAAAAAAGATTGACCCTCATCATCCTGTAGCTTTGGGAAATGGTGAGGTAAGTATGCTGGATATAGCCGCTAAGGTTTGTAAAAATATTGATGTGATTGCAGTGATTTCTTATCGGGGGAAGCGCTTTGGTAATCTTTTTGAAAATATAAGGTATCTATTTGATAGACCGGTTTTAATCTCCGAATTCGGATGCGATTCTTATGATGCTTATAAAGATGAAGAAAATGAAGATATTCAGGCAGAGTATATAAAACTTCAGTGGGAAGACATTTTAAAGAACACTACTTTACAAAATAAAAAGGGGAATTGTATCGGAGGAACACTTTTTGAATGGAGTGATGAGTGGTGGAAGCATAATGAAGGATATACTCCTGGTTGGTTAATTCATGATAAGCAAGCAGGATGGTCCTGCGGTTCTTATTATTTTGATATAAAAGCAAAAAATAACTTAAATATGAATGAGGAATGGTTTGGTATTGTTGGATTATCTGAAGAAAAAAATGAAAATGGTTTAAATAAAAGAATTCCTAAAAAGGCTTATTATACTATCAAAGAAATTTTCTCTAAACTTCCCCATTAATTTTCTCCTAAAATTATTTTCTGTTACTACATCAAGATGTTAGATTTTAAACAACACATAGTTGATTCTTTCTATTCTCTAACTTGACAAAATCTTTTGAAAATAAAATGTCAAGCTACAAAATAAACTTTCTGATTTCTTATTTTTATATGCTAATGTTGTTTAATTATCTGAATATCCAATCTCAATCCATCTTGAACCATTCCAAACAAACACCAAAATATCACCGGGATATAAATCAAGTTTCCCTCCCACAAGTATAGAGTTTTCTAATTCCACCCCTTGTCCATCCTTAAATCTTACATAATAATTGCCTGAGGCAGCATTTTCTATAATAAGAGTATCGCCTTCTGTTTTTCCTCGAGCAATATTAGGGTTTCCTAAATTTATGTTTGAGGAAGGCTCAAGTCTTAAGTAACTGGTTGCTCCTTGAGGGGTTAATGTTTTTCCATTCTCTAAACCTGTATATTCACCTGGCTCAAGACTAATCTTTATTTTATCAGTGTAGCGGGTAGTCTTTCCCTGATCATTTATAGGTTGTGAATAGCCACTTCCTCCAATAAAATTTCCTACAAGGTAGTTGTTTTCTGCGTTTGATTTTATAAATATTCCATAACCTGAACCAGAAGAGGAGGCATAAATATAATTGGAGGAGATAAGATTGTTATCAGCATCTTCGTTGTGGTACCCTCCTAAATTTATTCCATCATCTTGGTTATTATACAAAATGTTTCCTAAAATAATTTCTTCAGAGGCTTTTGCTAAAGAAATTCCCTCGTAGCCATCAACCTCTGAAAGGATATTATTAGAAAAGATAAGACCAGAAACATTTTCCCTATAACTAAAAAAAGCTATTCCACATTTGTAAAAGCCAGGGGAAAGATTAGAAAGAATATTACTATTAAAAATATTATTTTTAGCATCAGCATTATTTATTATTCCTTCTCCTGTGTTATTTATCATGTTTCCTATTACGATATTATAGGAAGATTGATAAAAACACCATATGCCTTGCTGATGGGAAGAACCGATGTTATTTATAAGATTTCCTATTACTATGTTATCGCAAGAGCCATTAAATATACCTATTGCACCCCATGTACCGTCAGTTGTGAAAATATTATTATGGATAATGTTATAGGAAGAACCATCTGTTGTCCCTCCACTACCATCCCAAAGAAAAAGAGGAGGGGATCCATAATGGAGAAAATTCTCAATAATGATATTAAAATTAGATTTAACCATAGAAAGATTATAAGTACAGTGTGTAGATACCGAGAGTTTTTCTAATAGAGAATAGCTGATATTTTTGAATAAATTTTGATTCCCGCTCCTGCCTCTGCTTAAATTTAATTGAGAGATAATAATCCTTGATATATCAAAAGCTTGAATTGCTTCCTTATCTGCAGATAACACACTACCTGCCCCTGTTCCAATCAAAGATTTATTGGAATCATCTATTCCATCTGAACTTCCATCATCAAAAAGAATATTGTTTGATAAATTATAAGTTCCCTCCAAAAGATAAACCGCACCTCCGGCGTTACTTAAATAATCAATTGCTTGCTGAATCTCTTCCTGATCATCTGTTCCATCACAGACAAAATCAGCTCTTGATGTATCTGCACTGCTTGAGGCAACGATTGCTGAACCTATGGTAGTATCTTTCCCCCCTGTCCCTAAAACCTGCCAGGTTGTGCCATCACAGTAGTAGATTTGCTTATCATTGCTGTTGTAATAAAGTCTTCCTTTAAAAGAGGCAGAACACTCTGGAGGTGAATCTTGTGGGATAAGTTTTAAAGTATCGGTGATTAAATCATTTTGGATATTAAAATTTGCAGAGAAAGAAAAATTTAGGAGGAAAAGAGAAAAAATAAAAAAGATAAATTTTAATTTATTAATTATCCACATATCTTAACTCCAGCCATTTACTTCCATTCCAGATAAGTTTTAGAGTGTCATTCTGGCTGAGTTCTCTTACTCCACCTAAATTTACATTACCTGAATCATTAATGGTTACTTTATGAGAGCTTACATTTTCAAGAATAAGTAAATCTCCCGCACTTTTTCCATCAGATAAAGTTAAAGTAACATCTTGAGAAGGGTTTAGTTTGAAATAACTTCCTGGATTAGTTGCCGGATCTAAATTATAAGAAGAGGTGGAAATATCAACTGTCTGTTCCTCAAGAGTCATTTTCAATTTATCTGTATATTTTGTACTATTTCCATTATCATCTATAAGCCTTCCTGAGTAACCATCACCAATAAAATTTCCCACAAGGTAGTTGTTGTCTGAGCCTGAAGATATAGAGATTCCATAACCTGAACCAGAAGAGGCATAGATATAATTGGAGGAGATAAGATTGTTGTCAGCATTTCCGTACCACGGATCTTCCACATCTATTCCGCCTCCTTGATTATTATACAGAATATTTCCAACAAGAAGAGAATTGGCAACACTTAACTTAATTCCATCAGTAGAAGCATCGGAGATAAAATTAGAACTGATGAGTTGGCGGTGGGCGTTATCAAAGATGTCCATTCCAAAAGAAGATGACCCAACAAGTTGAGAGATAGTGTTACTGCTAAGAATATTGTCTGTAGAATAGTAATTACTAACTATTCCTCCCATTACATTAAGTATCCTGTTTCCTACAATAATATTACGAGAAGAATGATAAAAAATCCATATTCCTCTATCACTTTCGCTATCGCCTTTTATAATATTTCCTATTGCTATATTATTAGAGGAGCCAAAAAATATACCTATCGCGCCCCAAGCATTGGCAGTTGTAAAAATATTATTAAGGATAATGTTATAAGAAGAACCATTTGTTCCCCAGTTGTCATCATAAAGCCAAAGAGGAGGAACCGTGACAGATCTATCAGGAGGAGCAAAAAAGTTTTCCGCAATAGTATTAAAATTAGATTTAACTATATTTATATTACATCCCTCAAGCCAGAGTTTTTCTAATAAAGAGTAGCTGATATTTTTAAACCAACAGCCATAATAACCATTATATTTTATTCTTAACTGAGAAAGAACAATTCTTGATACATCAGAAGCTTGGATTGCTTTGTCTGTGGTAAGATTTAATACAGTTGCAGCTCCAGCGCCCATTAAAGTTACATTTGATTTATTTATATTTATTGGACTGGAAATATTATAGGTTCCCTCTAATAGATAAACTGAGCCGCCGTATGTAGGTAAGTCATTAATGGCTTTCTGAATCTCTTCTTGGTCATTTACTCCATCACATACATAGTCGGCTCTCGTTTTATCCAAGGAATTTGAGGCGGCAACAATCCGTGTTGCTACAGCTAAACTTCCCCCTCCTCCCCCTCCTCCTACTTTTTTCCAGTTATCTCCATCAAAAGTATAAAATTTATTCTCATCACTTTTATAATAGAGCATTCCTTTTAAAGGTGTAATGGGAAAAGCTTCTCCTCCCTGAAGAGTTAAAGTTTGGGTTTCAACTCCTCCTTTTATAACAAGATTATCTTCCTGAGAAAAGGAAAAAGTTTCTGTTAAAAGAAGAATAAAAAAGATTATTATAATAAATTTTAAAGATTTAGTTGTTGGCATAATCCATCTCCACCCAGTCATTTCCATTCCAGATTAAGGTTAATGTATCCTCTTTTCCTAAGACTCTTTTGATACTTCCTAATTTTACATTTGCTCCATTTAAAATAGTAATTGTATTTGTATCAGAAGTTCCCTCAAGAATTAAAAGGTCTCCCTGAGCTTTCCCATCAGAAATTGCTTTGGTTGCATCTAAGGTAATTGCTGTAGTTGCCTTTAAAGCTACGTATCCTCGAGGAGAAGTTGCAACTTCAAGAGTATCTCCATTATTTAAATTAACTTCTTTTCTTTCTATGGTGATTTTTTCTTTCTGGGTGTA
>CAZESF010000036.1:0-8697 GCA_964515205.1 uncultured Planctomycetia bacterium | reverse complement strand
AAAATATGATAATATGAAAAAGGAGGAAAGATATGGAGATACTAAAAGTAGGTAGACGAGGGCAGATAACCCTTCCTGTTTTAATTAGAAAGACAATTTTAAAAGGAAAATATGTAGGATTGGAAGTTTCTTCTGATGGGAAAGTAATGCTTATTCCTATAAAGATAGAAAAGGAAAGGTTAGATTACACAAAAGAAGAGTTGGAAAAAATAAAAAAACTTGCTAAAACAGGAAAAGGTAAGAGTTATAGAACCTCCCAAGAAGCCAAAAAACATATAAAATCTTTATAAAAAGGTGAGATATCGTTTTAAAAACTCTTTTGATAAATCGATAAAAAGCCTTCCTCTTAAGCAGAAAGAGAAAATAAAAAAGGCCTGTGTTGAGATTATTGATGTATTAGAAGGAAGAAAGGAATTAAGGAAAGGTTTAAGATTTAAACGTCTATGTGAGGATATTTATGAAATAAGTGAGGGAATGAAGTTGAGGATAATATTTAGCTGGAAGAGAGATTCTATAACTTTTATTTTGGCGGGCAGTCATGATAAGATAAAAAAGTTTTTGAAAGAAAATGTTTAAATAAGTAACCTCTTTCTTTATTTGACTAAAATTTGACAAAATGTTACACAAATCAAGCGTTGCTTATTCTGTCAACTTAGAGAATTAGGTTGCATACCTACTGGATGTAGTAGTTTGGGTAAATTAATCGTTTATCTCTACTCCCCCCTCCTAAGTTTACAAACCAAGCATTGCTTATTTTATTAACTTAAGCCTGCCAAAGAGAAGAGGACTGCTCAGCTTGTAAAGATATTCCAACATTCTTAAGAATTTGAGAATATTTAATTTCTTTCTGAAGTTTTGACAATTTGTTTTCACCTATAGAGTTGGTTGGAGAATGCAGAAATAGTTTGCAAAAATTCCCTTTATCAACTAAAATCTTGCCTATTTGTAAATCAATCTCAATTTAAAATACAAAATCTTATGGAAAGATTGAGATAAAGGGAATATATTATTTTAGAAAAATAATCAAATTCAATTCTTTATTTGACAGGTTATACTTTTAAAGGTATCTTAATTTAAAGATGATTTCAATTCTACTTTTTTACTTACAAAAAATAAAAAAGTTAAATACACCTGCGGAGGTCATCAAATTCTCTCTCTCCCGTTATAGAAAAGAAATTTTCTTGGTTGAGCCTTCCCGAAATTTAGAAATTAAATATGAACAGTTAGAAAAATATATGAAAAATATAGCTTCTTTTCTTATAAAAAAAGGTCTAAGGAATCCCGATGTAGTAGGATTTTACTCCCCCAATTCCTATGAATATTTTGTAGTAAGAGGAGGGGCGCATTTAGCTAATCTGGTCTTCTTTCCTCTGCCTCACTACTTAGGAGAAAAAGAGATAATCTATTTTTTAAGAAAATCGGAAACAAAGATTCTTTTTGCCCGTGGTAATCTGGAAAAAATAAAAGAAAAAACAAAATTGGAAGAGATTATTGATTTAGATAAAGAGGTATTTCCTCAAATTATTAGCTCACAACATTCCTCTTTTACTTTTCCCAAAATTTCTCCTTTCCACTTAGCTACTTTAAATTTAAGCTCAGCAACTACAACAAGGATACCTAAAATAGTCAAATTAACAAATAAAAACTGGATGTTCAGTCTTTACAATTATCTTTCTGCCTCCCACTCTCTTCCTAAGAACAAAATAATATTCTTATCCCCTCTCTCTCTGGCTACCGCTGGCTCAACCACGTTTCTGCCTCTTCTTCTTTCCGGAGCAACGACAATAATTATTAATGAATTTTCTCCCTCTCAACTCATAAGCTACATTAAAAAATACAATGTAAATCGCCTCTATCTTACAAGTAGTTGGTTCTTAGAGCTTCTGTGGTGGTGCAAAAAAGAAAATGAAAGACTTAATTCCTTAGAAAGTATAATTATTGGAACAGAAAGAATCCCTCCTTTAAAACTAAAAGAGGCAATAGAATTTTTTGGGCCAAAAATTAATGTAGGGTATGGGATGGTTGAGGCTCTGCCCCCTCTTACAATGCTATCTCCCTATCATTATTACAAAAAAGGAAGGCTAAAGACAAAACTATTAGAAAGTGTGGGCAAAATTATTAAAGGAGTAAAATTAAAAGTTATTAACGATTGCGGCTCTTTTCCAAAAATAGGAAGAATTGCGATAAAATCTCCTACAGTAAGTAGTGGTTATCTAAAAATAGAAAAAACAAAATATTTTAAAAAAGGATGGTTTTATAGCAAAGATTATGGTTTTATAGAGAAGAACTTCCTTTATTTTTCAGGTAGAGAAGAAGATGTATTTCATAAGGAAGAAAACTTTATCTTTGCCCAGAATATTGAAGACAAACTATACTCTCTCTCCTTTATCAAAAGATGTGCTGTTATATTAAAAGATAAGGGAAGTTTTATTTTTGTATCCTTAGAGGAGGGCTTTGATAAAGAGAAAGCATATAATATAATTGATGAATTTTACAAGAAAAACTTCAACAAAATTTTACCTCTTTACAAAATCTTAATAAAAGAAAAATTACCTCTTACTCCTTTGGGAAAATTGGATAGAAAAAAATTAGAAAAAGAAGTTAAAAATTTCTCCTTTTTATGCTAATGTTGCCAATGCAGATAACTTAACTTTTATGCCATTTTTTGTACAAAAAAGTTGAACCTCTTTTGTGCAATTTTCTTTAAATTATAAATTGAAAAGAGAAAGGTATTAAGTTATTATAATTTTGTGGTTGAAAAAATAACTAGGAGATGGGCATCGGCTGTATCTAAAAATTCTTTCTTAATTATTATCTTAATTTTTTTTCTTGCTATTATTTTCTCTTTTTTTCTCCCCAAGATAAAAATCAATCACAGTGTAGATGTATTTTTTGATAAAAAAAGTGAAAGTTATATTGAATTTGAGAAATGGAAGGAGCAATTCGGAAGTAATCAGATTATAATTGTTGCTTTCCAGGATAAAGATATATTTACTCAAAAAAATTTGGAGTTAATCTCTGCCTTAACAGAAAAATTTGAAGCGTTGCCTTATGTTGAGGAAGTAACCAGTTTAACTAATGTGAATGATATTGTAGGAGAGGAGAATAATTTTATAGTTAAACCTCTAATAGAAAAAATTCCTGCTCAACCTCTCCAGCTTAAACAGCTAAAAAAACAGGCATTAAGTAATCCTCTTTATCTGAAGAATATTATCTCCTCTGATGGCAGGACCACAGCGATATTAATAGAATTAGAAAGGGAAGCAGGAGAGAAACAAAAGAAAGAGATGATGGAGGAAGTTATAAAGATAGTGAAGAAAAATCCTGAGAAGAAATTTTATATAAGTGGTTTTACTGCTATAGAATATTTTTATACCCTGTATATGCAAAACGATTTAAAAAGGTTCCTTCCTTTTATTTTTGTGATAATTCTTCTCATTCTTGTTCTTACTTTTAGAAATTGGGAAGGAGTGGTTTTGCCTTTTTTGGTAATCATTGTGAGTTTTATATTTGCGATGAGTTTTCTTTATTTCTGCGGATTTTCTATTAACAATGTTACTACAATAATTCCTCCCATAATTTTAGCGATTGCAGTGGCAGATAGCATTCATTTTGTAGCAGAAGGTATGAATATGAGAAGAAAAGATATGTTCAGAAAGAATAAGGAATTTGTTTTCTTTTTAGTCTCTCATCTTTTTCTTCCCTGTTTTCTTACATCTCTTACTACTGCGGTAGGTTTTCTATCTTTAACTGTAAGTAGAATACCTCCGGTAAAAGAGTTGGGGCTGGTGGTGGGAGTGGGGGTGTTTTTTGCTTTCTTTATTACTTTTACTCTTCTTCCTGCTCTTACAGAAAAATTTGGGTTGTTAAGGAGAGAGTATCCAGAAAGAGAGAAATATAGTTTTTTTCAGGAAAGATTCAATCAGATTTTGGAAAGAATAGGAAAGTTTGCTGTAGAGTATAAAAAAATAGTTATAATAATCACAGGAGCGATAGTTCTTCTCTGTTTATGGGGAATGTTAAGAATAAAAGTGGAGACTTCGGTTTTGGAGTATTTTAAAAAGAATACCCCTATATATCAGGATACCTCTTTTATAGAGAAAAACTTAAGTGGCGTGCATTTTCTCAATATCTCTCTTAAAGCAAAAAAAGAAGATTATTTTAAGAAGCCGGAGGTATTATTCCAGATAGAAAGATTGCAAAGATTTTTAAAGAGCCTGCCCCAGATAGATAAAGTAACTTCCTGTATAGATTATATTAAAGAGATTAATAAATCCTTCCATAATGAAAACCCCAAATTCTATAAAATACCTTCCTCAAAAAAGCTCATTGCTCAGTATCTTTTACTTTACGGAGCGCAAGATTTAGAGGATTTCGTAGATACTCAGTGGAAGTGGACAACAATAAGAGTGAGAGTTAAAGAACATAGCACAGCTAAATTAAAAAGGATAATTTTCCGTATCCAGAAGTATCTGGATAATAATTTGAATATAGAAGCAGAAAAGAAAATTGTAGGTCAGACAGTGCTTGAGGTAGAGACTAATGAGGCGGTGACTCAAGGGCAGATTCAAAGTTTGGCGATAGCGATGTTTATAATTTTTGGGATGATGTTTTTTGTGTTTAAATCCACTTCGGTAGGGCTGATAAGTATTATTCCTAATGTTTTGCCTATTTTGATAAATTTTGGGATAATGGGATGGTTAGGAATCAGGTTAGATAGTGCTACCTCAATGATTTCTGCGATAGGGGTGGGAATTATTGTGGATGATACAATTCACTTTTTACATCATTTTGGAGTTGCTTCTGGAGAAACAAAAGATTATTCTTCAGCGGTTTTTAAAACTTTACTTGCCAAAGGCAGACCAATTATTTTAACTTCCTTAATTCTTTTTTTTGGTTTTGGTGTAGTATCTTTATCAAATTTTGTGCCCACCTCTTATTTTGGGATATTAAGTAGTTTACTTATGTTTAATGCTTTATGGGCAGATTTGGTGGTTTTGCCTTCTCTTTTGATTTATTTTAAACCCAGATTTAGATGAAAAAAAGATTGTTTGTTAAAAAAGTAGCCATTATATTGATATGGATAGGAATGTTTCTTCTCCCAGCCTATGGAGAGGAATTACTTTCAGGAAGAGAAATTATGGAAAAAGTTTTCAATCGTTATGATGGAGATGATGCGTATTTTAAGATAGAGATGGTTCTTGTAGATAAAAGGGGTAATGCAAGAAGAAGGATTTTAAAAGTATATACCAAAGATTATGGAGAACTTATGAAGAGCTATCTTGAATTTCTCAAACCTCCAGATATTCGCGGAGTAAAGTTTCTCTCTTGGGAAAATAAAGATAAAGATGATACTCAATATCTTTACCTTCCTGCTTTAGGTAGAGCAAGAAGGATTGTAAGTAGTCAGAAGAATTTAAGATTTGTAAATACAGATTTTACTTATGAAGATATGCAAAGAAGACATCCAGATAAAGATACGCATGCTCTTTTAGGGGAAGAAGTTTATCAGGGATATCCTTGTTTTGTTGTAGAAAGTATTCCCAAAAAAGGGACATCTCAATATTCAAAAAGGATCTTTTGGGTAGATAAAGAAAGATTCCTTGTTCTTAAGACAGAATTTTATAATAAAAAAAGAAAAAAGTGTAAAATATTTAGAGTTGAGAAGATAGAAGAAATTTCGGGAATTTGGACAGCAACCAGAACAGTTATGGAAGACTTAGTCCGGCACCATAAAACATTGATGAATGTAGTAGAGGTTAAATATAATCAAGGAACTGATGATGAGATATTTACTCTTTCCAATCTTGAGAAAGATTAGTCTTCTTTTCTTTGTATTTCTTTGTGCAGGAAGAGTTCAGGCTCAAGAGGAGAGAGTTTCTAAGATAAGAAATACCTTAGAGGCAATAGAGAAAAAAATAGAATGGGAGAAAGAAGGCTGGATAAAGATTTTTAGCTGGTGGAACGAAAAAGATAATCCCTACCAGGAACCTGTAACTTTATATTCCCAAATACACTTTAAAAATAAAATTCATTTGGGAGATAATTTAAACTTGCACTTTTCCTTAGATGCTATTTATGAGAATACTCTTCATACCGAAGATATTGAAGATGTGGATATATTAGTAAATGAGGCTTATCTTTGCTGGAAAACGGGAGGGGGAAGGTTTTATTTAGGAAACCAATATATTAGCTGGGGGAAATTAGATAATGTAATTCTTCTGGATAGAATAAATCCTTACAATTATAAATATTTTATTCTTTTCAAAAAGCAGGAAAGAAAATTACCCATATTTATGTTGCGTTATAACTGGCATCAGAAAAATTATGATGGCGAGGTTCTCTTTATTCCTTTCTTTAAACCCTCTTATCTAAAATTTTTTGGCTCGGATTGGGCGGTATTTGGGCATCTGAAGAAAATGATTGAGGAGGGAAATTATTCTTCTCAGGTTAAAGAAACAATAAAAGCTGTTGATGTGGTAAGAGAAGATAAGTTAGATAAATACATACCTAAGAATTTTCAGGGAGCAGTAAAGCTGAGGTCTCGCATTAAGGATATAGATTTTGATTTATATTATATGTATATTTATAATCGCTTACCTACCCTGAAAGAGAAAAAAGATAAATCCAATACAGTTAAGAAATTTCTTTATCTTCCCACAGAAGAGAATTTAACTGCCCTTCTTTCTCAAAATCTCAGTCCGGAGGAACTTAAACTGGTGGAGGATTTTCCCCGTCTGCATATACTGGGGGTTGATTTTGAGACGGTAGCAGGCCCGTATGGGATAAGGGGTGAGGTAGGGCTGTTTCTGAATTGTCCTTATCTTAGGAGAGATTTTTCCTATGTAAGGAAAGATACAATTTCTTTAGGAGTAGGTATAGATCATACTGCTGAGAATAATTTCTACTGGAATTTTCAATTTATTGAAGATATTATTCTTAATTATGAAGAGTTGTTCTCTCAGGAAGAATTTTCTCATCAGGTCACGTTAAATTTATCTAAGCAGTTTTTCTATGGAGACTTAATTCTTGATTTAGATTCTTCCTATAGAATCTCTTACCATGACTGGATGCTGAATCCTCAAATCTCTTACAAATTAGAAAAAGGAGCAATTTTCTCTTTGGGAGGCTATATCTTTGAAGGAGGTGCAACTACTTTGTTTGGAAGGTATAGTGATAATGATTTGCTCTATTTTAAAGTTATTTATAATTTTTAATTTAAATATCTTTTAATATCTGAGAAAAATCATATGTAGGATAGCATTTTTTGATATATTCTAATTGATGAGAGGTAGCTTTTTTGAAGATGTCTGTTTTTTCTACAAAAAAATATCTTAATTCCTCAGCAGAAAGTATCAATTTAGGGGAAAACTTTGTAGGTTCACTTGGAGAGGAAAAAAACATTTTATATAAACCTTCTTTTCCTGCTTTTTTACATTCCTCTTCAACATTATTTAAATCAAGAAATTTTCCGATAGCAGGAGCATTATTAACGCTACTGTAAGTTTTTAACTCTCCCAAATCTTTAAAAAGTAGAAAATCGTAAGTTAGTTTATGTTTAGGATTTATACTGATACATATATAGTCAAGATGCAGGAGATTATATACATAGTCAAATATTAACTTGAAGAGAAAAAATATAAAGAGCATCTTTTTGGAATTTAACATTAAAGAAACGCCATTCTTGAAAAGCTCTGTATTGCTTGCTAGCATAGATATTTCACATAATTTTTTCTTTCTTTTCCGAAAATTCTCCAGTTCTTGGTGGTATATTTCATCCATAGGAAGCCCTAAAGGAGAGTCAGGAATGAGAGTGGCGGTAGCAAGCACCTCTTTCTCCCAGATAGCTATAAAAGTAGTAGTTTCCGGAAGTGCATTGAATATAGAAAGCCTCATTTGAGAAGGATGGGGTTGGGTGTAACCTCTTTTTAAGTATTCCTGATAAACAAGATGGAAGGCTTTCTCCAGCTCGTCTTTTGTGCGCACAACTCGATACTCTATTGCCTCAATAAATGTTTTGGGTGAAGTGGAGAAAGAAAGAATCTTATCTTTTATATTCATTTATTATTTTCCCTTCTTGAGTTAGATACTTATCTAAGATTTTTTCGGCAAGATAGCTTACAAATTTTTTCCTTTCAAGATATCTCATTTTGTAGAAACGGATACCTATTATGTATTCAAATTTTTTAGGGGATACTTCAACTCGTTTATTCCATATAACCTCTCCTTTTACATAGATAAATTCTTCTTGAGGAATTTCTAACCTGAGCTCTAACTCTTCTCCTTTTTTAATTCTTTTATTCACTCTCAGTTTTAAGCCATCTCCGCCAATATCTTCTAATTTAAGAGGAGTAAACCATTGGGAAGAGGGAGGAATTCGGTAGAGGATATTTACATCAAGAGAAAGTCTTTCTGTCCTTCGTCTATCCTTAGAAAATAAAATAGAAAGTTTTCTTTTTTTCATACTTGATTTTTTAGATTTAATATTTCCTCTCTTAAATTATCCGCTATATTTTTGTAAATGTCAATGTGAGGATCCAATTTTTCTGTTAGGTGTTTTAAAGTTAGTGGTTTTCCTATAACAAGAGTAACCTTTGTTGGATGAGGAACTCTTTTATAAGATGGCCAAGCCTGGTAAGTCCCTTTAATATAAAGAGGCACCACAGGAATATTTAATTCTTTTATAAGAATTCCCAC
>CAZESF010000035.1:1095-8819 GCA_964515205.1 uncultured Planctomycetia bacterium | reverse complement strand
TAAATCTATGGTGGCTTAAAAATTCCGCCCCATTTGGAGTATTACCAGGAAGTATTAGTTTTGAAGATGAAGAGATAGAAATAAGAATTTACAGAGACAGGATATATTCTATTGATTGGTATAATTTTACAACTGAACAGGTAGAGACTGTAAACATTGAAAACTTAATTAAGGATTTAGATAGGAAAGGTTATGAATATGCTTTTGTTTACGATATTAAAAATACAAATCCTGATATCCTATTAAGGCAAGAATTCCGCCTACCTTCCGGAAAATTAATTCAGCAAATTTATGCATATCAAAAGGCAAGAATGCTCAATAAGATACCTCAAACCTCCCCTGATGAGTATGAAATTATTCAATACAATCTCTCTTCACTGTATGATCAGCCTATAGTTGCATTTAATTCTATTACTAAAGACTGGACGAAAAAATGGATAGAGATTAAATTTACAGAGAATCATCAAGAACCAACCACTCACATTACTAAAGAAAGAGAATCTTTAGTCTCTAAACGTATTTCTACTTGGAAAAGAACGTATAACCAATATGGGAAAGAAAGCCCCAAGAAGGAGGTAATCAAGGATTTTTCAAATGAGATTAAAAATGTTAAAGAGAATACACCGTATATTTCTACATTGTTAGAAGGGATATATGGAGGAGAATGGATATTCTTAGGAATAGTACTTACCGGTTTATTAGGCTTAGGCTATTTTATTCTTTGGATATTAGGAAAATATGTGCGATATAAAACCAAAAGAAGAGGTAGTGAGACCGAGATTTTAGAAGATAAGCAAGAAAAAGAAGAAGTTGATAATGAATTCTTCGTTCAAAAACAAGCGATAACCAGAGATAATCTAAAGAATATTTTACAGAATTTTACGTCTCAACCCAATCAGATCAAGAATAATTTGGGAGTAATAGAAAGAATACTTATCCTTAGATCCAGATTACCAGATAGATTTACATTAAAAGATTTAGAAGAAGGTAAATATACGTATGATTACGTAGCAATAATAAAAGAATTCAGGAAGTGGCTAGAAAAATTTAGAAAGGTAAACTTAGAGAAAAGACTGCAGAAAGCAAAAATTAATATTTTAGAATTTATAATTTTGATTGAATTAATTTATAGTATAACTAAAGAATTTAAACACGCTACACCATCTGTAGTTTGGTATCATCTAGATAAAGCTTTAAGAATGATTGAGAAACAAAAAAATTCAAATATTGTTGAAGAGATATTTACAGATATCGAAGCTTTAAGAATATTCTTAAGAAGACAATATCCTGCCCCTCCAATGACAAGGGCTGAGAATACAACGCCTAATCTTACTAAAGAGAATTATGTTCTCTTTGAGGATATCGAGGATAGATTCAATGATAAAAAATTTATTTCAGAATGGGATAGGCTCGGAGGTTATCATTTAGAAGAGAAGTTAGATTATCTAACCAAACAGAATCTAAATTTAAAGACTTATAGAGATAAAACAGGTATTTCAATTTATTTAAAGAATCTTTGGCCAGTTATTAAAATTCTTTTACCTCTATTTCTTACAGTAAGTATTATTCCTTGGCTTCCTTTTGTTTCCTTTATTCAAGGAATAATTTTATCCTTAGCAATACCTTTATTTATAACTTTCATTATCTTACGGAAGGAAAATCTTAATTACTTTAAAAAATGTCAAGAAATTTATGGATCGATTCCTAAAGAGAAAGAAGAAGAGATTAAGAATTTCTGCATGTTTTTTGTCTTTTTTACAATAAATTATGTACTTTGGAATTACGTAGCGGTTAAGTTTTCAACATGGGTATTAAGTAGCCTATTTTCTTCTAACAATATACCACTAATATTTATAGGAATTATCTTAGGATTTATGGTTTATAGCTTTGTCATTCTAAGTAAATGGGCTATTGCTTATCCTACTTTAACTGTGTTTGGCTATATTAAAGATAAAAGTAATGGTATAGGTATAATAACTGATTGGAAAGAGGCAATAAAGAAAATTGAAGAGGCAAAGAAAGAATTCAAGAATTTCTTACCTGAGAGTTTGAAGGATAGATCAGAGGAGATTTGGAAAGAATTGTGTAAGAAATTCATTGAAGTGTTAGAAAGGGATTATAAGATCTCTGATGAGGCAATATTTAACGAGAAAGGAATTAAAATCACTGAACAAGAGGTAACTTTTTTAAAAGTATTATTCGGTTTAGAAGAATTACCAGAAAGCCAGAAAGAAGCTTATGAGAGATTTAGGAAAAAAGGACTTCAGGATGAGGAAGCAAAAGAAAGATTTATACGCCTTATTGGAGTTTGGTTTATGAATTTAGATCAGATGCAGGAATGGAAAGATTGGCCCAGTTTGACAGTGGTTATAACTGCCTTTAGTGAGGCAATTACTACTGATTTTAATACATTAAATAAGGAAAAAGATGGCATCGTTCCTCTGAATTGGTTTATTAGAAGATATTTCTTTGACTGGTGTAGATTTCTAATAAAAGATATAAAAGATGAGGAAATTAGAAAGGTATTGAAAGTTCATACTAAGGAAGTTTTAGAAGGTAAATGGGATAGAACTTTACCCGAAAGTCTTCCTGAGTCAATTAAAGAGAGAATAGTTTGGTGGGTGGGAATACATTTTATTAGAATAGATAAGAGTATTGCTGAGGCAAATGATATTTATGAAGTTTATAGATTCTGGGCAAAGCAATTTTTTGATCTCACTGGAGAAGATATTGATGAAGAGATTAAGAAGAAGTTACAGATTGTGATAATTAGTGCGGGGTTTAATTTTATAAGTTCGGAGGAACAAAGGAAAGAGCAACAATTAGCTCTTATTCATTCTTTAGCAAAATATCCTTATACAGAGGCTTATTTAGGTACTGGTCCACTATTTAGAGACTCCCTCTATAGGATTAAAGAAGAATATATTGGTAAGTCTTATGCAGAATTAATGGAAGAGGCAAAGGAATTGACTGGATATCAAGCGATTATAAGTAAATTTTTGGAACCCATCAGCACATCTTTAAAAATAAAAGAGGAAGTGGTTGGAAAGACCTCCGAGGTTACGCAAAATAAAGAATTAGCATTAACTATTTCTGGAAAGACGGTATCTCAGTCAGCAGCTTTTCAATTTATTAGAGGAGAAGTATGGTTACCCTTTGATTCTAATGCTTCGGTAAGATTTGAAGAAGCGATAAGAGTTCCTTCTGTGCTGGCACAATTAAGAAAAAATCCTCGGTTAGCTTTGGTGTTGTGTGGAGAGTATATCAACACTAAAGATTATTCGTGGATTGCTGAAGCTTTGGCTTTTGGAGAAGAGGCTTGGACTCAAGTAATGCAGGAGATTTTAGCTCTTTATGGTGCTTGTGGGTTCTATGGGCATAGTGCTTTTATAAGAACAGATGTAACTAGGGCAGTAGGAGGATTATTGCATTTCTATGCCAGTGAAGATTTACTTTTGGCAATAAGATTTTGGTTAGCAGGATATTTCACTGCTCATAGAAGGGATATTCTTTTTGGTAAAGGAAGAGAAAGAGGCTATTTAGCTTCTTTTGTTCCTTTAGGAAGATGGTCTGAAGGATCTGGTGAGTTAATCATAGGGAGACAGATTTGGCAAGCATTAAGGAGTAATAAACTACATATAGGACAGAAAATGATGCTTATATTTGCACTATCATTTTATACTAAAAAGCCTTTGATAGTAATAATAAACTACCTTTACCTTTATACCTTTATCTTCTTAGGAATAAGCCCTTTTGTAGGATATCATTTTGGTTTGCTTTTTGGATTAATTGGCATACTTATTTCTCAGGCAATTAATACTATTGGCTTACTATACCTTATTGAGAAAAAAGGATTATTTAGAGGTATAGGAGAATTTATAATGCTTTTCCCAAAACTCTTCTTTGTTTTCGTCTCTGTAATACCAACTTATGCTCAGAGATTATTGAATGGCATAAAAGGTGCAAGTGGTTTTGCATTGAGTTTAAGAGGTCTAGACTTAGAATTCCTTCCATGGAGAAGTAGTAAGGAAGTAAGTATTTGGGGTCCTGATCCTTATGATAGTACAAAAGCTGCATCAAATATTCCTCTCTTTATTGTTTTGACGTTTACTGCAATTTTTTCCTCTTTTGTATACTTACCCTCCTTATTGTTAACTCAAATTGGAATTATTGGCTTAGGGCTGATTCCTTTTGTAGTTTTTATAAAGTGGAATAAGATGTTTTTTGGCCGTGAAGGATTAGCAGTAAGACTTCAGATAGTTCTAGCAATACCAATGATTGCGTTTGTATTGAATGGTCTCTATTTTTGGGGAGGAATAGCTGGTAAATGGATTCTATGCGGATTATGGTTACTGCTATTTGCAGCGTTAGGGGTTTATACTTGGGGTAGTTTTTCCCACAATAAATTAATTACAACTGTAGGAATCATAAAGTTCATTACTATCTTGATGTTGGTAACCTATTTTGAGTCCGCCATCTTTCTCCTATTTATCTTTTCGATTTTTTACCTAGGTATCCCCTTTGCTTGGTTATTAATGCCTTTCTTTGGTCATCCAAGAATAGGAGACAATTTTGATCATTGGATACCCTTAAGATCATGGTTGAAAGCTAAATTAAGAAAGCAAGAAGTCGAACAAGAAGTTAAACAAAATTTTGATGGTGGAAAACGATTTGAGAAGATAAATATTATGCCTCCGACTTATTTAATGTCTGCTCATGGAAATGCATATACTTGTTGGGAGATTGAGAGATTAAGAGGTGTATTGAAAGAGCCAGCGATTCTTATTCATGTTGATGCTCATGATGATTTAAATATTCCTTCAAAGATTATTCCTCAACCTAAAACAGTAGAAGAAGCACAAGCTATTGAATATGGAATTGAAGAGTTTATTGCTCCTGCAATTTATCATGGATTAGTAGAAGAAGTGTATATTGTCCATCCAAAGTTTATAAGAATAAAAGAAACAAAAAGTAAGATTATAATCTCTGATTTAAGTGAAAAAGAAGGAAAGATTTTTCATCTTTACCTTGAAGAATTACCTGACTTTAGCTTCATAGATAAATCCATCATTTTAGATATTGATTTAGACTATTTTATTTTGGCGGAAGTAGACTATGAAGGATTTACTTCTACCGCTTTAATGACAATCAATGGTGAAACTAAACGGATAAGTTTTGGTTCAATCAATGGAGAATTCATCTCAGAGGAAGTTATTTATAAAGAATTAGAGACAAATATAAAAGAATTCACTCTTGCCTTAAGGAGAAAAATGTCTCCTCAAATAGTTACTATTGCTACTAGTGTACCACGGTACACACCATATCAATATGTTCCATTTATAGTAGATAATCTACTTAAAGAGTTAAAATTTGATGGTGGTTCTTTTTCAAAAGAGAAAATATCTTTTGGTGAAGAAATAAGAGATGATCAAGGAAACACCCAAGCTATAATTGTAAGAAAAAACAAACGCGGAAAAACCTCATCTGAATTGCCAATACAGTTGGAAGTAGTAGATTTAAAAGAAGGAGAATTGAAAGATGTAGAAGAACTTCCACAGCATGCAATTTATGTAGATAAAGGTGAAATTTCAGTTTGGGTTGCAGATTCAGAAATTCCTAATGTATGGTTAGATTTAACTACAGGAGATTTGATTACCACATTCACCAACATTCAGATAGAGGCAAAAAAACCTTCCACAATTACCATTATTACCCAGCCGGCTAAATTCAGAAAGGAATTGAAAGAGACTGCACCAATTTCTACAAAGAAAATTTGTAAATTTTTAGGTGAATTATTTGAGGCTCCTGATGTCATATACGACTGGAAGTATCCTTCAGTAGTACTTGCTTTAATCTTAAGACACATGTGTGAATCTGAAGAGTATACACTAATTACACATCCTGATCATGGATTAAGCATAAGTACAAAATCATCTAAAAAGGGTGAAGTCGATAAGCCTCATGTACATGCACCAATAGAGAAGCCTAAAGTTGAGTTGCTGATACTTGCAGAAGGAAAAATTCGTTATTTCATTTATACTGTACAAGGAGAAAAAGTCGATGAAGTCATTTTAGAAAAAGAAGACAAGATAATCAGTTTAAGTGGACATAGTGTAGAATTTTTAGAAAAAGATAATAAAATTATTGAAATTTGTGAAGGTCCATATTTAGGCCCAGATAAGGCAAAAGTATTTCTTGATGTGAAAAAGGAAGAAAATTTAGCTGATTTTAGAAGAATAGCTGATTGGCAGGATAGAGAGCTTTTTGATGGTGGTTTAAGGTCTAAATTCACTGATTTCTTAGTTTATACTTTAGAAGAGTTTATTGGAGGAGACTACCTAAACAGATTAGATACATTATTTAAACAAAATAGAGATAAAGATATAGAATCTATCATTGATACTTTAAATGCTCAAAGAACCCTCAATATTTTAAAAGAACTTACTCCTGCCAAAATATTCTATTTAGAGGACTATGAGAATAAATTCAATCAAAAATACACCTTAAAACAATTAAGAGAAGGAAAGATATTCTATCAAGTTTTAGCAGGAGGAGCAGCCTCTCGTATGCAGAGAACATTAAAGGAAAATCTTAATTTAACACTACCTATCCATGAATGTCGTATCTGGGGTTTAAAGATATGGGATATCATCCAAAAAGCAAAATCAACCTCCTCCAAAGACTACATAAAAGAATCTATTCCTTCCCATGCTAAAAGAGACCTAACCTTAGGAGCAAGGAAGTTTTTTGCCTTAAAATATGCTATTGAACAATTAAACGATGAATCCCTTATTCAAGATATAAAAGATAATCTAAAAGTAGTAATCCATATAAGCAGAGATATTCAAAAACTTGTAGAAAAAGATTTTATAAGACATAACTTCTTTGGTTTAAATCCTGAAAATATCCTCTTTATATTGGGTGGTTATGGAGAAGGATTCATTGTAGAAAATGAGACTCTTATTCCTAAAGGAAGCTATTGTTCTTATAACCATGGTTTTGCAGTGATTGAGGCCAGCTGGAAGAATCCTTACTATATTTTACCTAACAAAAGAGTAGCTCTGGATGAATCTCTCTATGCTTACTTAAAATCTCAAGGTGCTGAATACGGAATCTTTCAGAGAATAAATGACCTTTATCTTTTACATCCCCAGCAAGCCTTAGACATTGACTTTATTAATCTCTTCTTTGCCTTAAAAGCTGAACATCCTCAAACTGATGCCATCTTTGAAGTAATGAAGAATCTTAAAGGCCAGAAAGGAGGATTAGCCTTAACTACAGAAAAGAAAGCTCCTTACATGATCCTTCTTGAAGGATTAAATACTAAACAAAAAGCAATTGAAGATAAACTTGGTAAATTAACCAATGAGATTAAAGAAACAAGAAATCTTCCAGGCATTCCTTACAATAGATTATACTTTATTTACAGATTAGATAGACTTACCAAAGCATTAGAAGAATATAAAGGCTTACCTCTTTCCTTAAAATTCAAACCTGAGGAGGGAATATCCTTAGAGATTCCTTCAGGAGATATAACTTATCTAATCAATTCCTTAGCAGTAATGAGAGAGTATGACCTTTTAATTGATAAGGAAATCCTTGAAGAAGAGATCCTTGAGAATGGTAAGAAAGCTTATGAGAAAAGAAAAGGTACAGGTGCTTTAATCCATGATGTGAAAAAGGAAGAAAATTTAGCTGATTTTAGAAGAATAGCTGATTGGCAG
>CAZESF010000035.1:0-995 GCA_964515205.1 uncultured Planctomycetia bacterium | reverse complement strand
GATAGAGAGCTTTTTGATGGTGGTTCTTTAAAATCTAAACAATGGAAAGGAAGGAAATTTATGCTCACAGTCAATGATAGAAAAAGTTTGGAGGAAGCGTATTCAAAAATTTGGCAAGAGACCGGAAAGATGATAAGTAATAACCAAGTACCAGAACCGCAGGAGGATAAAAAAGGAGAGGTGTTCTATATTGGTTGTGTTATACCTTTCTCTGAATTTCCCAGAGAGATAATAGACAAGTTAGAAAAGATAAAGGATGATTTAAAAAATGTCTGTTCTAAATTAAAATTTACTCCTACAAAATTACTTCACTCAACTGTCTTTGTTTTATATCCTTTAACTTATATTGAGGATTTAAAAAATAAGTCTGTCCCTTCTCTTGATGAAGAGATGGCAAGACAATTTAGAAGCTATGTAGCAGAAAAGATCAAGAGTATGCAAGCGCGAATGATAAAATATAGATTTAAAGGAATCAATCTAGGTCCAGATGGAACAATTTTTGCCCAAGGACATGTAGATGATGAAATAATTTTTGAATTACGGAGATATCTTGAAAAGAAATATCCAAGTGATACTCGCAAAACACCTTTATTGCACATTTCTTTAGCAAGAATTATTTCTCCAATTACTCCCATAACTTTTAGAGCTCTATATAATAAGGTTGTAGAATATAGGAATGTGGATTTGGGAGAAGTGATTGTATCAAAATTGTTGTTGATAGAGGGTTATGATTTATTTGGCTTTGAAATACGTAAATCAATAGAGATAGATTTAAAATCTCTGTTTAAATCAAAAGATGAAAGAAAAACTTTAAGAAAAGAAAAATTTGATGGAGGTATTCAAACAAAAGCATTAAAGTCTCAAGATAGTGAGATTAAATTTGGCACCAGTGGAGTAAAAGACGAGCTTACTAATAAAGAAAGATTTGATTCAATAAGAAATATTGGAAGAAAATTGTTGGGTGGTAGGTTAGATGGAGGGGCAAATTTAAATAT
>CAZESF010000034.1:0-8829 GCA_964515205.1 uncultured Planctomycetia bacterium | reverse complement strand
TTTCAATTTTTTCCTTAGCTACGACCATTAAATCTGCCAATTCGTCAATAATAATCACAATATAAGGAAGGGGCGGTTTTTTTTGATTATAAGCTTCTATATTTCTTACTCCTTCTTGAGCAAATATCTCATATCTTTTCTCCATTTCCTCTACCGCCCACTCTAACACCCGACAAGCTCGCTTAACATCAGAAATTACAGGAACAAGAAGATGAGGAATTTGGGAAAAATGAGCCAACTCCACCTTCTTAGGATCAATAAGAATAAATTTCACCCCATCCGGTTTTGCCTTAAAAAGAATAGAACAAATTAAAGCATTAATACAAACTGTCTTTCCGGAACCCGTAGTTCCGGCAATTAAAAGGTGAGGCATCTCTTTAAGATCAGCAATGACTGGTTCTCCTTTAACATCTTTTCCAATAGCTAAGGCAAGAAGAGATTTGTTATTTAAGAAAGATTTACTGTTTATAACTTCTTTTAAATAAACCAACTCTCTCCTTCTATTAGGAACCTCAACTCCAACTGTACCTTTTAAAGGAATAGGGGCAATTATTCTTACTCCTTCTGATTTTAAAACCAAAGCAATATCATCAGCTAAAGCAGAAATCTTATGTATTTTCACCCCTGTCTCTGGTTCTAACTCATAAAGAGTAACAGTAGGGCCTTTTTGGATATTTACTACTCTTGCCGGAACCCCAAATTGGGATAAAACTTTTTCCAATTCCTTAGCTTTTTTATAAATTTCCTCCTTCCTATAGAAGGAAGAGGTAAAAGAAGAAGATTTAAGAAGTCCTTGTGAAGGGAGAGAAAAAGGCTGATTTTCTGAAAGAATAAACTCTTTATTCTTTTTAAAAGAAACTGAAGGAGGAGGTTCCTTTTTTAGTTTGGTAAAAACTATGGAGGGTTTTATTTTCTTTTCTTTAATTTTTTCTTTTTCTTTGGCGACTTTAAGTGTTTTTTTTCTTTTTACTGAATTTATAATAAAAAAATATACTTTTTTCATTTTCTCAAATAATGATAATAAAAATTCACCCAAGAGCAACCATAAAGTTATAACAACTACAAGCAAGGAAAGTATAAAAGTTCCCCAGAATCCTAAATAAGTAACTAAAAACTGATAAAGCAGGAATCCTATTAATCCTGCTTTCTGAAAGATTAATGTATCTGCTTTATAAAAAATCCCCAAAAATAAAGATAAAAATACAAGAAGAAAAATAAAAGAAAAAATCGAGATAAAACGATACTCGACAATTCCCAAGGAAGAAAACAAATTTAAATTTTTTAAACCTAAAAGAACTAAATATAAAGGTAAAAAATAACTTGCTTCTCCTAAAAGAAAAAAAAGATAAAAAGATAAATAACTTCCCACAATTCCTATCAAATTATGTATTTTTTGATTGAAAGGTGTGGCTAAAAATTTTATATCGTGAGGATCAAAAGAAATAAGAGATAAAAAAATAATACATCCTAAAGAAATTAAAACTATTCCATAAATAAATTTAAAGCTTCTCCTCATCTAAGAGACTTGCTTAAGAGAGAGTGTAATTCTTCCTGTGGGGTCAATATTTATCACTTTAGCTTTTACGATTTGACCTTCTTTAACAAAATCTCTGATATTCCTTACGAATTTATGAGAAATCTCTGAGATATGAATTAAACCAATTTTTCCCGGGAAAATCTCACAAAAAGCACCAAAGTTAGTAATACGAGTAATTTTTACGGAATACACTTCTCCTACCTGAATATCTTGAGTAATTTTTAAAATAGTCTCTACCGCATCTTCTAAATCTTTTTCTGTTTCAGCTACCACTGATACTTGACCTGTCTCATCATCAATATCAATAGTAACATTATATTGACGAATAATCTTTCTGATTGTTTTCCCTCCCGGACCAATTATATCTCCGATTTTGTCTAAATCTACCTTAAAAGATTTAATCTTGGGGGCATACTTAGAGATAGCCTCACGAGGTAAAGACAAAGCATGATTCATCTTCTCCAAAATCATTAATCTGGCATTTCTGGCTCTTTCAAGTGTCTCTTCAATAATCTGATAATCTAAACCGTCAATTTTCAAATCAAGCTGGATTGCTGTAACTCCTTCATGGGTTCCTGCAACTTTAAAGTCCATATCACCGTAAGCATCTTCTAATCCAGCAATATCAGTAAGAATAACGTAAGAGTTCCCTTCTTTTACAAGTCCTAAAGCAACTCCAGCAACTGGTTTTTTAATAGGAACTCCGGCATCCATTAAAGATAAAGAAGCAGCACACACCGTAGCCATACTGGATGAACCATTTGATTCCAAAATCTCTGATACAACACGAATTGTATAAGGAAATTCCTCTTTTGAAGGGATAACACTGACTAATGCTTTCTCTGCCAGTGCTCCATGTCCTATCTCTCTTCTTGAAGGACCGCGCAATGGTTTTATTTCTCCTACACTGAAAGGAGGAAAAGTATAATGAAGCATAAATCTTTTTGACTTTTCACCTTCCAAAGCCTCAATCAACTGCTCATCACTGCTTGTTCCTAAGGTAGTAGTAGCTAAAGCCTGAGTCTGACCCCGGCGAAATAAAGCTGAACCATGCGTGCGAGGAAGCACACTCACTTCACATTCAATCTCTCTAATCTCCTCAATATCTCTTTTATCAGGACGTTTATTTTCTTTAAGAATCTTTTCTCTTACAAATTTCTTCTCAATTTGCGTAAAGGCGAATTCTATTGCATTTTGAGTTATACTGTTATTTTGTGCAATTTCAGAATAAATTTCTTCTATAATTTTTCTTCGTTTACTAATCCTTTCTTCTTTGGTATTTAAACTATATAACTTTTCTAAGTGGGGGAAAACCCTTTCTTCTATCCAGGAAAAAATTTCTCTATCTATATCATAAAGAGAAAACTCCTTTTTTTTCTTTCCACATACTTCTTGAAACTCTTTCTGAACATTAATTATTTCTTTTATTTTTGGATGAGCAAACTTTATCGCTTCAATTATATCCTTTTCATTTGCTTCTCTAAATTGTCCTTCAAGCATAATTATCTTATCTTCTGTTGCTGCTACCACCATATCAATTATTGAATTCTCCCTCTCTTCATAAGTAGGATTAATGATAAAATCTCCCTCTTTACTTTTAGCTATCCTTACTGCTCCTACCGCAGTAAAATAAGGAATATCAGAAATAAGCAAAGAGAGGCTGGCTCCATTTATTCCTAAAATATCCGGCTCATGCCGTCCATCACTGGATAAAACCATAACAATTATCTGAACCGGACATATGAAATTTTGAGGAAAAAGAGGACGAATGGAACGGTCAATTAATCTTGCAGATAAAATCTCTGTATCCTTGGGACGTCCTTCTCTTTTTATAAATCCTCCTGGGATTTTACCCATAGCGTAGGTTCTTTCCTGATACTCCACAGTTAAAGGAACAAATCCAGAAAATTCATCCTGAGGAATTCCTGAGGTACAGGCAGTAACTAGAACTACAGTATCAGAATAAGAGACTACTACACTACCATTTGCCTGACGAGCTAAATTTCCTGTAGAAAATTTAAAAGATTCTTTCCCGATACTGGGAAGAGCTTTTTGATAAACATCCATTTACTTGGAAAGATTAAGTTCCTTTGTTATCTCTTCATAACGCTTGGGGTCCTTTTTCTTAAGATATTGAAGAAGACGGCGTCGTCTGCCTACAAGCATAAGCAAACCTCTGCGTGAATGAAAATCTTTTTTATGCTTTTTTAAATGTTCAGTTAGATATTTTATCCTCTCTGTAAGCAGAGCAACCTGAACAGATGCTGACCCTGTATCTTCAGGATGCTCTTTAAATTTCTCAATAACTTTCTTCTTTTTCTTTTTATCCAGCATCTTTTAATATAATATCCCTTTTTTTTCTTTATGTCAATCTTTCCTTATTTTTGCGATAGAATTTTTTTATCTCTTCCAATACTTCTTCTTTCTTATCTACTACTTTAAAAAGGATTAGATCTTTCTTAACTAATGTACCTTCACGAATTAATTTTTCTTTAAACCATTCCACCAAGCCTTGCCAGTACCTTCTTTTTACCAAAATAATAGGAAAGGGGCTTATCCTGTGTGTTTGAATCAAAGCTAATGTTTCAAACAACTCATCCAAAGTCCCATAACCTCCAGGAAAAACAATAAATGCACGAGAATACTTGGCAAACATCACCTTTCTTACAAAAAAATACCTAAATTCCAAAAGATAATTAACATAAGGGTTAGGAGTTTGCTGTTCAGGAATAAGAATATTTAGCCCTACTGAAACCCCACCTACCTCATATGCGCCTCTGTTGGCTGCCTCCATTATTCCGGGGCCGGCTCCGGTAATTATACTGTAACCATTTTTAACCAAAAGTTTTGCTGTTTTGTAGGCTAACTTATAATAAGGATGTGTTCTTTTTAACTTTTTTGAACCAAAAAAAGAGACAGCATTTTTTATCTTAGATAATCCCTCAAACCCTTCCACAAACTCACTCATTATACGAAAAACACGCCAGCTATCCTTACCAATAAAATCATTCTCAAAAGTTGATTTTGCTCTCATAACAAAACAAATTAAAAACCCCCTGGGAGTTTTTGCTCCCAGGGGGAATATTTTTTTAAAAGAAGCAATTTCTTAGAAGGTAACTTTTAAACTTCCCAAAGCTTGAAAAGCATCATCATTGTTATCACCACTAAATACATCGCCCGGGTTGAAGTAATCAAGGTTTAATCCTAACTGCACATCTTCAGTGTAGTTGTAAACAAGAGAGAAATCTATCTCATCTCCTAAATCTTTCTTATCAGAATTAACAGAGTAAGCTGCCCAAACATTAGAAAGTGCGTTTACCTCCTCTACAAGCCTTAAATTAGCATAACGAAGCTTTACCGATATATCCTCCCGAGGCTGAGCAGTTACAGTTAACCCTATAAGTTGAACATCAGTATTAGGAAGTAAATTATTTACAATATTAGCCGGAGTTATATCTTCATACATAGGATCCCAGTTTTCACTGAAATAGGCATAATCTACTCCTACAGTTGGCTTCCAGGTCTGATCAGCAAAAGTATAACTTGCAGCTACCAATGCTGCTAAATCAGAACGATGTTTTCTATCACTACGAGCATCGGGTTTATCATATTGATAAATTACCTCTCCACTTACTGTTAAATTCTCCTGAGGAGAGCCAACTACTCTTACACCAATATTTCCCACATCAGATTTTTTTGCATCTTTAAGAACATAGTATAATTCTGCTTGAGTATTGTTTTCAAAATTATAACCTAAATCTAATGCATAAACATTTACATCATCACTTTCAGTTATATCTCCTTCTGATGCTTTAACATATCCGAAAGTAATTGTTAAAGGAGAGTAATCCGCTACTGCTACAATTGCATCAAATGTTTTTCTTAAATCCAAATCTCCTAAAGTTTGAGGAGGAAGATTAGAATCAGAAAGAGCTAATCGATTAGTATTAGGATCCCCCACAATTACTCCACTACCAATTCTTATCTCTTGCTTACCAACTTTTAAAGTTAAAGGATAATCAAATAAATTTTTCAAAGTAACATAAGCTAAATCTATATCTACATCAGAACTTGCTGCATTTATTGTCTGCCCCCATACTTTATCAGTAATCAATCTTAAAGTAGCTGAAACATCCTCAGTTAAATCTGCATCAAATCTTAAACGGGCAATGCTGGCTAAAAAAGATGCATCTGCTTCATCTCCACCTGCTCCCAAATCAAATCCATAACGACTCCCTGCATAGGTAGTTAAATCTCCACTTACTTTGATATTCTCTACAGCAGAAAATGCACTTCCCAAAAACGACAATCCTAATATCAAGCTAAATAAAATTATTTTTTTACTCATTTATCACCCTCCTTTCTAAAATTTTTATCAATTTATAACAACAAGGCTTTTATCCTTGTTATTCTCTCCCATTTATGTTATATCATCCACATCTCTGACACCCTTCAGGAAAAAAATAAACTATTTTTCTTCACCTCCTTTCTTCCTTAGATTAAGAGTGTCTGTGGATGGTATAACTCACTTTTAAAAGAGCTAATATTCTTTTAACAAATAATTTATTGCTTGTCAAGGATTTTTTAACTTTTGCGCCTGGGCCGAATCGAACGGCCATCCCAGGCTTAGGAGGCCTGTGCTCTATCCTTTTGAGCTACAGGCGCTAAAACTTTATCAGTGAATAAACAGGGTATTTTTTTATTTTTTTTCTTCCCTTTAAATCTGTTAACTCAATAAGAAAAGCAATGCCCACTATATCTACTTTAAACTTTTTAACTAAATTAATTATTGCCTGAGCAGTGCCTCCCGTAGCTAAAAGGTCATCTACAATTAAAACTTTTGCTCCTTCAGAAAATGCATCACGATGAATCTCTAAGGAATCTACTCCATATTCAAGTTTGTAAGTATAGCGATAAGTTTTATAAGGAAGTTTCCCCTTTTTTCTTACCGGGACAAATCCACACCTTAATTTATAGGCTAAAACTCCTCCAAAAATAAATCCTCTGGATTCAGCAGCAACAATAAAGTCTATCTTTTTATCTTTAAATAAATCAGCCAACTCATCTATTGATTTTCTAAAAGCTTGAGGATTATTAAGTAAAGTGGTTATATCACGAAAAAGAATTCCTTTTTTAGGAAAATTAGGGATATTTCTTATAAATTTAGCTAAATCAATTTTAGATTTCATCTTTTCTCTCCTCCACATACCTCTTCAATTTTTTTAAAGCCGCTTCCTCAATTTGCCTTACTCTCTCCCTTGATATACCCATTTTTTTTGCTACTTCTGCCAATGTATGAGAACAACCATTAGTAATTCCAAAACGTAAATCTAATACCATTCGCTCTCTCTCACTTACTAAATCAAGAAGATCTTCTACTTCTTCACGAGTAAAAAATCTCTCAATTTCTTTTTCCGTATCCGCATACCCGGTAGCCTTTATAAAATCACCTACCTGAGACTCTCCTTCTTCTCCTACGGGTGCCTCCAAAGAAGTCTTTTTTGTTATCCACATCTGAATTTCTTCTACCTTTTCCCGAGGAAGCTTCATTCTTTTAGCAATTTGAGATAAGGTGGGCTCCCTTTTTAACTTTTGACGCAATTTTTCAGCTATTTTTTTATATTTAAAAATTAATTCACTCATATACACTGGGATCCTAATTGTTTTTCCCTGATCAATTAAAGCTCTTGTTATTGCCTGTCTTATCCACCAAGCAGCATAAGTAGAGAAGCGATATCCTTTGCTTAACTTAAACTTATCTATCGCTTTCATCAGACCAATATTCCCTTCAGCAATTAAATCCATAAGAGGCAAACCCAAATTGATATAATGTTTGGCAATACTTACTACTAATTTAAGATTAGCATTAACTAACTTTCTTCGTGCTTCTTTGTTTCCTTTTTTTGCTTTTCTGATTAGCTCTTCTTCTTCTTTCTTAGAAAGTAAAGGGATATCTTTAATTCTTTCCAAATATGCCTTTATTGCCTCCATTAACTTTTTCTCTTCCGCTTCTTTTTATCCTCAAGAGCTGCCTGAGCTAAAGCCAAACGAGCAATAGGAACCCTGAAAGGTGAGCAACTTACATAATCTAAACCAATTTTATGACAGAATTTTACCGATTGCGGATCTCCTCCTTGCTCTCCACATATTCCAATTTTTAAATCTTTCCTTATCTTTCTTCCCAACTCCACTGCTAACTTCATAATCTTTCCCACACCTTCCTCATCTATAGAAACAAATGGGTCATGGGTAAGTAATTTATTTTCTAAATATACTTTTAAGAAACGCCCTGCATCATCACGAGAGAATCCAAAAGTCATCTGGGTTAAATCGTTTGTACCAAAAGAGAAAAACTCCGCAACTTCAGCAATTCTATCAGCAACCAAACAAGCACGAGGTACCTCAATCATTGTCCCCACAGAATATTTTACCTTAACTTTATATTTTTTCATTGTCTTTTGAGCAACTTCATCAATATAAGATTTAATAACCACAAGTTCATTTTTTTCTCCCACAAGAGGCACCATTATCTCAGGCTTCACTCTTAATCCTTCCTTAATCAACTCACAGACTGCTTCAAATATAGCCTGAGCCTGCATCTTAACGATTTCTGGATATACAATTCCCAAACGACATCCTCTAAATCCTAACATAGGATTGAATTCACTTAGCCTCTGTACAGTTTCTCTTATCTTTTCAGAAGAAACATTAATATTTTTCGCTAATTCCTTTACCTCCTCATCACTTTTAGGTAAAAACTCATGCAAAGGTGGATCTAACAATCTAATTGTTACCGGATACTCTTTCATCACTTTAAAAATTCCTTTAAAATCCTCTTTTTGTAAAGGTAGAAGCTGAGATAAAGCCTTTTCTCTTTCTTCTCCGGTCTCAGCAAGAATCATTTTCTGCATCTTGGGGAGTCTATCTTTTCCAAAAAACATATGCTCAGTTCTGCATAATCCTATACCTTGGGCACCAAAATCTCTTGCCACTTTTGCATCATGAGGAGTATCTGCATTTGTTCTTACTTTCAACTTTCTTATTCTATCTGCCCACTTCATTAAAGTAGCAAATTCTCCCGCTACCTTTGGCTCAACTAATTTTACTTCTCCCAAAAATACCTCTCCTGTAGAGCCATCAATACTGATTACATCCCCACGTTTAATTACTCTATCCTTAACTTTAAACTCTTCTCTTTCCTCATCAACGGTTATGTCCGAACAACCTACAACACAAGGTTTTCCCATTCCTCTTCCCACAACCGCAGCATGACTGGTTAAGCCTCCGGTTGA
>CAZESF010000033.1:0-9383 GCA_964515205.1 uncultured Planctomycetia bacterium | reverse complement strand
TAAAATCAACTCCATCATATTTTTTATATGCCGGTGTAGCTTCATGAGGATTTACGCCTATTATTTTTTCTATAAATTTAGCATAAAAAAAGTATCCTCCCAAAAAGAATAAGAAAGATATTAAAGTAACTAATAAAGCACTCATCTTTCTATAAAATATTTTAAAAGCAACCAGCCTCCATCAAAAAAGAGTTTACTGTTTTGAGCCTCTATTTCAGAAAAACAACTAAAGCCTTCTCCCTCAATCCCTTCCCCATAAATTAAAAAAGGAACTGGCTCAGAAGTATGTGTTCTTTTACTAATTGGTGTGGGATGATCCGGGCAGACTAAAATTCTAAATTTTTCATTTTTCAATCCCTCAAGAATTGTTCCAATAACTAATTTATCAATTCTCTCAATGCAGGTTATCTTCATTCTTAAATCAGCATTATGAGAAGCCTCATCAGTAGCTTCTATATGGATAAAGACAAAATCGACTCGAGATAATACTGATAACGCAGCTTTTGCTTTACCTTCATAATTAGTATCATAAAAACCGGTTGCTCCCTCAACTTCTATAACCTCCAATCCAATGATTTTGCCTATTCCTTTTATAAGGTCAACTGCTGAGATTACTGCTCCTTTTATTTTAAACTTTTCTTCAAATTTTTCCATTTTGGGCTTTTCTCCACAACCCCACAGCCAAATCATATTTGCCGGATTCTCTCCTAAATCAACTCTTACTTTATTTATTTCATGCAAAGCAAGAATTTCTTTTGATTTTTCCATAAGTTCAACAATAATATTACTGTTTTTTCCTTGAGGGAGATGAGACTTTATTCCTTTCCCTATAATATCATGAGGGGGCCAATATTTCAACTTATCCAATTCCAAGCTTTTTCCTTTTTTATAAATCATTAAATTACGATAGCTTTTTCCTGGATAAAACTTTATACTTGAGGTAGCCAGATTTTTATTTAAACATTCAATAAGTATCTTTGCTTCTTTATCAGAGATATGTCCGGCACTATAATCTAAAATCTTTCCATCACTTTCAGTTATAAGATTACAGCGAAAAGCCAAATCCTCCTCATCAAGTTCTATTCCTAAATTAGCTGCCTCAAGCGGTCCTCTTCCTGTATAGTACTTTTTAGGATCATAACCTAATAAGGAAAGATTAGCCACATCACTTGAGGGAGAAAACCCAGAAGGAATTGTCCTTACTCTTCCCAAAATTCCTTTTTTAGCTAAATAATCCAAATTAGGGGTAGAGGCTACTTCCAATGGAGTTCTTCCTCCCAAAATTTCTAAAGGATAGTCACTGGCTCCATCAGGAACTACAACTACATATTTCATAGAAAATTAAGTTTATTACAAAAAATAAATATATGCAAGTTTTTTAATACTGGAGATTGCATCCCCAAAATTGATATAACTTCAACCTTATTTTAACTCTTTAAAAAAACTTATCCCATCTTCTAAAATGAATGCAGGGTTAACTCTTCCCATTTGATATTCATTATAGCCGAAGGTATAATCCTCTGGTAGATTCACAAAGTTTATTCTTGTAAATTATCTCTACATTCTCCAGCTAACTCGGAAGGTTGAATTGGTTTTATTTCGTTCTCAAGATAAATAATTTTTGTTATAATATAGAAAGATGAGAGTGTTTTTTCTATCTCCACATACATTGACTTTATTCTTAGAATGCCCTCGATGTTTCTGGTTTCATATGGTGAAAGGTAAAGACTTTTATCGACCAGAAATTCCTTCCTCAACTCTTCCTCGAGGAATGGATAATTTGATAAAGCGATATTTTGATAACTATAGAAAAAAGAAAAAACTGCCTCCAGAAATTTCTCATCTTAATGCTCGTTTAGTAGATGAGGATACAATAAAAAAATGGCGTCATTGGAAAACAGGACTTGTTTTTAAAGATGAAAGCGGTTCTTCCTTATATGGTGCATTAGATGAATGTATTATTGAAGAAGATTTTTATATCCCTTTAGATTACAAAACAAGGGGTTTTTCTCTTAAGGAAAATTCTACTTCCTTTTATGTGTTTCAGATGAGCTGTTATAACTTTCTTTTAGAGAAAAATAGGTATAAAGTAAAAGATTACGCCTATTTAGTATTTTATATCCCTCAAGAATTTCAGAAAAAAGGTATAGTGCAGTTTAATATAGAAATTAAAAAAATTAAGACTTTATCCTCCAAGGATGTTTATTCTATTTTCAAAGACGCAATTAAATGTTTAACTTTAAAAACACCACCGTTACCGGCTAAGGAATGTAAATTCTGTAGATGGTTAGACAAAATAACTAATTGGCGAACAACGCAGTTAAAATTTTTCTGAAATGCTTAAGATTTTAAATTATACCTTTTTAGGAAATACATTATTAAATTATTTAGTTTTTCTTTTACTAATTTGTGTAGGTTTAATTTTTATTAAAATCTTCAGAAAAATTATTCTTAAACGGCTGAAAAAATGGGCAAAAGAAACAGAAACTACAATAGATGATTTTATTGTAAACAGTATTATAGAGAAAACTGCAATCCCCTTACTTTATTTTGGAGTATTTTATTTTAGCCTCAATCTTCTTAAATTAACTCCTTCTTTAAAAAAGATAATTAATGCTTTTGCTATAGCTTTACTTACCTTTTTTTCTGCCCGGCTTATAATTGAGGTTTTAAGTTATACTTTTAAAATTTATTGGATAAAACAAGGAAAAAAAGAGGCTTTAGAAAAAAGCCTAAGAGGAATTTTAAGGATAGCAAAAGTATTAGTTTGGGGTTTAGCAATAGTTTTCTTCTTAGATAACTTAGGGTTTAAAGTATCCACAGTTTTGGCAGGTTTAGGTATTGGAGGAGTGGCAGTAGCTTTAGCAGCACAGGCAATTTTAAAAGATCTTTTCAGTTATTTCTCTATTATTTTTGACCGACCATTTGAGGTAGGAGATTTCATTATTGTAGATGATTTTTTAGGCACAGTAGAATATATTGGAATAAAGACCACACGTATCCGTAGTCTGGGGGGAGAGCAACTTGTATTTTCTAATACAGATTTAACGGATTCTCGAGTAAGGAATTATAAAAGAATGGAGAAAAGGAGAGTAGTATTCCAGTTTGGTGTTACTTATGATACTCCTGTAGAGAAATTAAAAAAAATCCCTAAAATAGTGGAGGAGATAATAAAAAGCGTGAAAGATACAATCTTTGACCGTGCACATTTTTTCTCTTATGGAGATTTCAGCCTTATTTTTGAGGTAGTCTATTATGTTTTAGGCTCCGATTACAATAAATATATGGATATACAGCAAGAGATAAATTTAAAATTGAAAGAAGAATTTGAAAAAGAGAGAATTGAGTTTGCCTTCCCCACACAGACTTTGTATGTTCACAGCTTAAATGTTAAAAAATAATAATATAGAGTTTGTTTTCAATGATGAATATATTCTTATAGTCAATAAACCCCCAAAGATTATTGTTCAGCCATCTCCAGATAATAAGATTAATCTAACAACTATTTTAAAAGAAAAATTAAAAGAAAATCTTTTCCCTTGCCACCGTTTAGATAAAGAAACTTCAGGACTATTAACGTATGCCAAAACACGCAAAGTTGTCTCTTTTTTAACCAAACAATTTAAAGAAAGAAAAATTGAAAAAAGATACTATGCATTAGTAAAAGGAACACCTAAAAGAAAAAAAGGAATAATTGAAAGTTATGTGATTGATAAAGAAGGAAGACATTTTAAAGAAAAACCTAAAAAAGCCACCACTTTTTACCGATTAATTAAAAAATTTTCTCATTTCAGTCTATTAGAATTAATTCCTCTTACAGGTAGGACCCACCAGTTAAGAATTCAATTAGCTCAAATTGGTCATCCTATTTTGGGGGAGAAAAAATATGCTTACAAAAGAGACTTTTCTATAAATTTTAAAAGATTAGCCTTACATGCTTATTTTTTAAAATTTACACATCCAATCAGTAAAGAAAAGGTTACAGTTTCGGTTGACTTAGCAAAAGACATAAAAGAATTTATCGAAAAGAAAGGAGGATAAATGTTATTTGGCTTTTTCCTTATCCTTTGTGGGATTTTAATCGCAATAAAGCCAGTTCTTTTATCTTTTATCGTTGCGTTTATTTTGATTTTTACAGGAATTTTTTTTGTGCTATTGGGATACCACTATAAAAGAATTTCCCGTAAATTTGATAATCCTTTTATTGAATTCTTCTTTAGATTTTAGTAACATATTATGCTATGAAGAAAGAAATTTCCGTTCATCATCGTCCCCAGTGGAAAACTCATATTGGATTTTTGTTAGCCACAATCGGTTCTGCAATTGGCTTAGGTAACATCTGGCGTTTTCCCTATCTTTGTTATAAAAATGGGGGAGGAGCATTTCTTATTCCTTACTTTATTGCTTTGTTTGTTGTAGGAATTCCTTTAATGATTTTAGAGATAGGTTTGGGACATAAAATGAGGGGGTCGGCTCCTGCATCCTTTGCTACCATTTCCCGAAAATGGGAATGGGTGGGTTGGTGGCAGGTTATCTTTGTTATGTTTGGGATTGTTCTTTATTATTGTGTTGTGATTGCTTGGTGTCTAAATTATTTAATTTTTTCTTTTGATCTAAATTGGGGAGGTAACCCCAACAGTTTCTTCTTTCATAAATTTCTTGCGACAAGTAAATCTCCTTTTAATATTGGTAATTTAAGAACGCCTGTAATTTTTTCTCTTTTAATTGTCTGGTTTCTTAATTGGCTTATCGTGTTTAAAGGAGTGGTAAAAGGACTTGAGAAAGCAAATAAGATATTCATGCCTCTTTTATTTCTTCTTACCGCAATCTTAGTTTTCTGGAGTCTAAATTTAGAGGGAGCAAAAAATGGATTATTAGTTTATCTTAAGCCAGATTTTTCTCAACTTAAAGAACCAACTGTCTGGATGGATGCTTTTAGTCAGATATTTTTTACTTTAAGTATTGGTTTTGGAATAATTATTGCTTATGCTTCTTATCTTCCCCACAAAACACAAATCGTTAAAGATGCCTTCACTATCAGTTTAACTAACTGCTTTTTTTCTTTATTTGCTGGATTAGGTGTTTTTTCTATATTGGGTTATATGGCTTATGTAAATTCTTCACCCATTGATAAAGTAATCACGCAATCTATTGGCTTAGCATTTGTTGCCTATCCTAAAGCCATAAGTACACTTCCTTATTTTAAACACCTTTTTGGAATAATATTTTTCGGGATTTTGGTCATTGCTGGGCTTTCTTCGGCAGTTTCTATTCTTGAAGCTTTTACCTCTGCAGTAATAGATAAATTTCATTATTCTCGTAAAGCGGTAGTTTCTGTATTGAGTGTTTCTGGATTTTTGGGAGGAATAATTTTTACTACCCAGGCAGGTCTTTATCTTTTAGACATTGTTGATCATTTTCTTACCAATTATGGATTGGTTATTGGAGGTATATTTGAATGCTTTATATTAGGTTGGATTTATAAAGCAAAAAGATTAAGAGAACATATCTCACATACCAGTCAGGTCAGATTAAGTAAATTATGGGATTTCTCTATTAAGGTAATCTCTCCTTTAGTATTAATAATTCTTTTAATCTCTTCTTTAAAAAAAGAATTCTCCTCAGCTTACGGAGGATACTCTCCATTAGCTTTAATCATTATTGGTATGAATTGGCTTATTTATACTTTATTTTTTGCTTTTATTGTTGCGGCTCACGGTTGGCGAAAAGAATTGAAAGAGAATGTTTATCATTAGTAATTTTCTTTTAGCTTTAGCAAAAGTTTTAAATATCATTTTAACGGTCATTTGGTGGTTAATTATTATTCGTGCTTTAATCAGCTGGGTTAATCCTGATCCTTACAATCCCATTGTGCAATTTCTTTATAAAACTACAGAGCCAATCCTTTATCCTATAAGAAAGTTTTTACCCCTACATTTTAAAATAGGCATTGATATCTCGCCTTTAATTGCTGTTTTGGCAATTTATTTCTTACAAATTTTTCTTGTAAAGACTTTGCAAGATATAGCTTTCAGATTAACAGGATAAATCCAATGAGAAAAAAAATAAATATAGTTTTGGATGCAAATATTTTTATAAATCCCTCTTCTTTTTCTTATTTTGGCAAAACGAAAGAAGAGGCATTAAATAACTTTTTAGAAAAAATAAAGAAGGGAAAAGAGGTTAATTGTTTTATACCTCCCTCGGTGTATAAAGAATTGGGAAATTTTATTAATTTAGAGAAGGTTTCTTTAAAACAATTATTATTAATTAATAAAAAACCACCCTCTCAATATGAAATGCTGGTTCCGGCAATATTTATCTATGAGTTTATTGAAGATATGCGGGGGCGTATAAATAAAGGATTAAGAATTGCAGAAAAATTCACACGTCAGTCTAAGGAAGAAAAAAAGATAGATGAGTTGATAAAAACATTAAGAAATGAGTATCGTCAGGCTTTGCGGGAAGGAATAATTGATAGTAAAGAAGATTTTGATTTATTGCTTTTAAGTAAAGAGATAAAAGGAATGCTTGCTACATCTGATAAAGGACTTATAAAATGGGCATCTAAACTGGGAATAAGTTGCATCCTGCCTGAGGAATTAAAAGAGTTAATAGAATAGTTTTTATTTAGAAAGAGATACAAGAATTTCTTTTATGATATCTTCCAACGTAACAATTCCTAAAATTTTTTTCCCCTTCATCACCACAGCGATATTCTCCTTTTTGTTTTTAAGTAGACTAAATACATCGTACAGTTTTTGGCTTGCTCCTACAAAGCTTATAGGTCGAATAAGTTGTCTCCACTCTTTTTCCTCTTGATAAAAAAGATCAAAAATATTTAAATATCCTACAATTTTGTGCTGAGTTAACACTGGATACCGTGTAAATTTAAATTTCTGTATTTTTTCTTTTATTTTTTCTAAGGAGTCAGAATAATCAACAGTATATACTTTTTTAAAAGGAACACAGATATCTTTAACTTTCTTCTGCACAAAATCAAAGATATCTTCAATTGCCTCTTTCTCTCCTTTCTCTAATCCTCCTTCTTTTTCTACCTCCACAATTAATGCTTTTATTTCTTCTTTAACATTAAAAGGAATTTTCCCTTTTTTCTCTTTTATAAATATTTTAGTGAACAAAGAAGTAATTATCTCCACACTGATTACTAAAGGATAAAAAAGTCTCTCCCAAAACTTGAAAAGATTGGCTATTTTAACTGCTAAGTCCTCTTGATAATAACGAGCAATATTTTTAGGAAATAATTCAGCAAAGATGATTACTAAAGGAGTAAAAAGAAAAGTTACCCATAAATTACTATTTTTTATTCCTACCTCAATTAAAAAGTAAGTAATCAAAGTAGTGCTTATTATCATAGAAAGATTAGTCCCCACAAGAATGGTAGAGAAATATCTTTCCGGAATAGCTAAAATTTTCTCTAAGATATAAGCTTTTTTATCCTTCTCTTTTTTTCTTTGAAGACGCAAAAAGTCTGTGGAAACAAAAGCAATTTCACTAGCACAAAAAAATCCTTGAAGAAAAAGAAAAAAGATCGTTCCTAACAAATATAGATAAATCATCTTTTTATTCTCAAAATAACACTTACAATTCTTTTTGGGGTAGCTCTTTCAATTATAAACTCCAAATTAGAAAAATTAATTTTTTCTCTACTGCGAGGAATTCTCTCCAGTTGCGAAAGAATTAAACCGGCTATCGTATCTTCTTCCTGAGGAAGGCTAAGTCCTAATTCCAGATTCAATGTCTTAATAGGAGTTTTTCCTGCTACGCGAAACGTATTTTTATCTACTTTCTCTATCATTTTAAAAGGTATCTCATACTCATCATAAATCTCACCAAAAATTTCTTCTTCTATATCCTCAATGGTTAAAATTCCTGAAGTTCCTCCATATTCGTCAAGAACAATAGCAGCCTGTTTTTTTGTTTTTAAAAATATTTTTAATAAATCATCAATTTTTTTGCTTTCGGGGACAAATAAAGGAATTCTTAAAAAAATATGCCAATCAAGATTTTTATTGAGAAATATATCCTTAGCATAAATAATCCCTACAATATTATCTAAGGACTCTTTATATACCGGAAATTTTGAATGTTTACTTTCCTTTAAAAAATCAATTACCTTTTCCTTGCTCCATGACCATTCTAATGCTTTAACTTCAATACGCGGAGTCATGATTTCACTTACTCGTGTATCTTTAAATTCTAACACAGAATTAATAAGATTTTTTTCTGCCTCAGTAAGTATTCCTTTTCTTTCTCCTAACTCTATTGCTTCCTTTATTTCTTCTTCAGTAAGTGTTATTCTTTTCTTAAGGAAATTTTTAGAAATTACATCAATAAATATTTGAATTAATTTTGTAAAAGGATAAAGAATTTTCCCAATAAGAGGAAGTATATTCGCACTTAATAAGGAAATTTTTTCCTGATTATAAATAGCTGCAGTTTTTGGAAAGATTTCTCCTAAGAAAAGTACAAGTATCAAAGAAAGAAGAATAGAGAAAATTATTCCTATCTTATGCCAAACCATCACCGAACTTAAAGCAATTAAGGATGTCAGTCCTATATTTACTAATGTATTTCCTACAACAATAGTGGAAAGATAAAAACTGGGATTTTTATAAATAAGATTTAATCTTTTTGCTGAAGGGATTCTTTCCTTAAGTCTGCGAAAAGCAGGCTTACTTAAAGAAAAAATTGCTACTTCTGTGGCAGAGAAAAAAGCAGATAAAATAAGAAGGGGAACAATGAGAAAGAAATTAATCGTTATCATCGAATGGAGAGACTTTGTTAGGATTTTTTTGGTTTTATCACTTCATTTACAGGAAGCAAAGCGATAATTCCTACACCTGTTTGAGTAAAATCAATTCTTTCCTCCTCAAGCAATCTCTTAAACTCCTTCAAATTCTCCTCTTTTTCTACCACTGCAAAAATAGTACGATTGGCCGATCTTTTTTCTCCCATCAGTTGTCTTAACCCTGCAAATATAGGAACCTCATAGGCTAAAAAATGTCCTAAACCTTCGCTATTCAAAATTGTTGCTCCGGTTATTCCTGCTTCTATCATTAAAGAAATAATCTTTTCTAAATAATCCTCTCGATTAAGCACAATAATTAAAAGTTGCATTTTACCTCCTTTTTATCTTACCTTAATTTCCCCTGCTTTTTCAAGAGAAATTTTTGTCATAAGAGGCCCTAAAATTTCAGTAAAAATTGTAGTAAAAAGCAAAACATTTACTGCTAATTTGGAAAGATTACCTCCTATAGTTCCTAAATGTCCAAAATCTCTTTCTACCATAATTGCTAAAGCCACCGCCACACCAATTTGTGGCCATAAAGAAAAACCTACATATTTCTGGATTACTTTTG
>CAZESF010000032.1:8176-9645 GCA_964515205.1 uncultured Planctomycetia bacterium | reverse complement strand
CTTAAAAATGCCCATAAACAGTGAATTTCCGAAAAACAACTGTCAAAGTACAGGATTAGCTTCTGTTTAAGAGGAGTGCCAATGCTAACCATCTTTGCTATCCCCAAGCCATTTCGGGGACATTTTGGAATTATACAAAGAAATGCTATTCAAAGCTGGGTTTTACTTCGACCTAAATGTGAGGTTATTCTTCTCGGGGATGAGAAGGGAACTGCTGAGATTGCTTCCGAATTAGGAACACGGCACATACCTGAGGTAGAGCGCAATGAATATGGTACACCTCTGGTTAGTTCTGTATTTAATATTGCTCAAGATAATGCCAATTATGAGATAATGTGTTATGTTAATGCTGATATTATTTTAATGAGCGATTTTATAAAAGCTGTTCAACGTGTTACTAAAAGCCGTTTTTTGATGGTCGGCCAAAGATGGGATGTTGAACTGGCTAAATTAATAGACTTTAGAGACCCCCAGTGGGAAACTTGGTTACATAGATATGTAACCGAACGAGGCAAACTTCACGCTAAAAGTGGCATTGATTATTTTGTTTTCCCTCGAGGCTTGTATAGGGATATTCCTCCATTTGCTCTTGGACGAACGGCATGGGATAACTGGCTTATTTATTATGCACGCTCTCTTAGGGTACCAGTCATCGATACTACTGGAGTTATAATGGCTATCCATCAAAACCATGACTATTCACATCATTTAGATGGCATGGCCGGTATATGGAAAGGACCAGAGGCTAAAAACAATTTAAAATTGGCGGGGGGAATTCGTTACCTCTTTAGCTTAGATGATGCTACTCATATCTTAACCAGAGACGGCTTAAAACCTGCCTTTAGCTTCATTCATATATGGCGTCGTCTTTATACATTACCACTCTTCTGTTCATCTTTTTTGGGTCCTTTGAGGCTACTACTTGATACTTTGTTAAAAATTTTCAAGACCTTTAATAAAGCCAAAAAACCGTTTGATAGTGATAACTGTTGAGATAATGGCCAGACTAAATGTGAATAAAAGAGATTAACATGATAAACATAAAGAAAGTTGACGGTTTTTATAAATTAGGATCTTTGCAAAAGTTGTTATTATTCTTGATAATAGGTTGGTTTGTTGGGGACCAACTCCTTCACCTCAGTAGAATTAAAGTTTTTGGCCTTGCCTTTATCCTTATTTTTGCGCTTTCTCTCTTAAGAATTGACTGGGCAATATGCGTGTTTATTTTTTTGTGTCCCTTTCATTATGTATTTAAGGAAATATATCCATCAGTGGTTACAGACCTATGGCGAGAGGGATTTCTGGTTTGCATTTTAGGAAGTTGGTTTATCCAGGTTTGTTTAAAGAAGCTGCCATTACCCCACAAAAATATTCTCAACCTTCTCATCGTTGCCAACATCTTGTGGGGAGCAATGGAGATCCTTCGTTCATTTGATGTATTAGTTGGCCTAGCAGGATTCAGATTCATG
>CAZESF010000032.1:0-8166 GCA_964515205.1 uncultured Planctomycetia bacterium | reverse complement strand
TTTGCCTTTGTACCTTTGTATTTTGTTGTTTTGTCTACCATAAGAAGTGAAAGAGAAATTAAGAAGTATATAAATGCCATTTTAATAAGCGGGTTTATTGTCGCACTTATAGGCATTATTCAGTTTATTCTAGTTTCGATTTTAGGAATAGTAGAGCCTGGGACTTCTATTGACTTTGCCAATAAATATTCAATTCATAGGAGCATGAGGTTGGGTTTTTACCGAGCCACCTCTGTTCTAGCATGTGATAATGAATTAGGTATATTTCTTTCTACCTGTCTTGTATTTATTTTTGTATTTAATTACTGCTTACCTGAATATAGGAAGAAACATTATAAAAAGCTTGTTTTTTCCATAATAATCATGCTTGTCGCTTTATTATTCTCAATGTCTCGATCCGCTATGATTGCTTTCGCTGCCTCCATTTTAGCTATCAGTTTTTTAGAAAAGAGAAAGAAAATGGTCGTGACTACTTCTTTAGCTATAGTTGTTTTATCTTTACTTTTACCTGTTTCGATCAAGCTTTTATTTAAGCCAGTTTTTACCTTCTCCGACCTTTATTTCAGTACCTGGAAAAGAGAAGACTTATGGGGTTCCTTTTTGCAATCACCTTTAATGGGACATGGATTTTCAATTACCAGAAGTACGGCTGAGAAACTGGGAATAACCCAATTGGGGACAGTTGGCATAGGTGGTGCAGATATTGATTTTTTCAAAACCTCGATTCAAATTGGACTAATCGGTTATCTCTTACATTTTTTTATCTGGTTTCTATTTTTAAGAAACTCGTTTTTATCCGCAAAAAGTGAATTTATTTCCAAAAGCTTGAGAGCCTTAAGTCTTGCCATTTTTGGAATTCTAGTGGGTCTTAGGGTTGCAAGTTTGCACATATATCCTTGGGATTATGTATCCTTGGCAGGCACTTACTATATATTGGGTGCAATTTCTACTTTTATTTACCATCAGGCTGACAAAAAAGGAAGATCCTCAAAGAAGAGGATTTTAAGATATGGAAAATCTAATTTTTAGTTGATGTCTTAATAATTAATTAGCATATGTAGTTAAAATATGACTGATTGGATTAAGAAAAAGGTGTTGGTTACAGGGGCTGGGGGTTTTATTGGAAGCCATCTTGTAGAGAAGTTAGTCAAATTGGGGGCTTTTGTAAGGGCATTTGTCCGTTACAATTCCCGAAATAATTGGGGATTAATTGAACTTTTACCTAAGCACATTCAAGAATCATTGGAGATATTTGTGGGTGACCTGAAAGATCCAGAGGCGGTAAGAAAGGCGGTGAAGGGCTGTGATATAGTCTTTCATGTGGGGGCCTTGATTGCTATTCCTTATTCTTATATCAATCCTTTAGATTTTGTTCAAACAAATATTGGGGGAACTGCTAATGTCCTTAATGCATGTAAGGATTATGGAGTAGAGAAAATAATTCATACTTCTACCAGTGAGGTATATGGCAATGCCAAATTTGTTCCTATTACAGAAGATCACCCTATAAACCCACAGTCTCCATATGCCGCGACAAAAGCAGCAGCAGATTATCTTGCCCTTTCTTTTTATCGTTCTTTTGGATTACCAGTAGCAATTATAAGACCCTTCAACACTTACGGGCCAAGGCAGTCTGCAAGGGCTGTGATTCCCACTATTATTATTCAAATCCTTGCTGGTAGAAAAAAAATAAAACTTGGCTCTTTGTATCCCACTAGAGATTTAACATATATAAAGGATACAGTGGAGGGATTTATAAAACTGGCAGAAAGTAACAAGGTCATAGGAGATGTTGTTAATATTGGAGCAAATTCAGAAATTTCCATCGGAGATTTGGTAAGATTGATTGCACAAATTATGAATGTAGAAGTTGAAATAGAAAGTTGTCGAGAAAGAAAGAGGCCAAAAGATAGTGAAGTAGAACGACTTTGGGCGGATACAACAAAGGCTAGGGATATATTGGGGTGGTCTCCAAAATATTCTTTAGAAGATGGATTAAGGAAAACAATAAAATGGTTTAAAAATTCTAACAATCTTGAGCTTTACAAGCCTCACATATATAATATATAATAGTTTAGTAATGGAAGGTAGAAGGAAAGCGATCATTTTAGCAGGAGGAAAGGGAACAAGATTATCACCTTATACTGTGGTATTCCCTAAACCGATGTTGCCTGTTGGTAATATACCAATACTGGAAATTATTATAAGACAACTTGCCTATTATGGCTTTAAGGATATAGTAGTGTCAGTTGGATATCTTTCTGAATTAATTCAGGCTTACTTCCAAAACTTTGGTAAGCTTCCCTCTGATATAAAACTCTCTTTTGTAAAGGAGAAAAAACCTCTTGGCACGGCTGGCCCAATTGGATTAATTCCTGATCTGAGAGAAACTTTCTTAGTTATGAATGGGGATGTATTGACAACTTTGGACTATTCGAAGCTTTTCGCCTTTCATAAAGAAAAGAAAGCTACATTAACTATTGGTATACATCGGAAAGATATTAAGATGGAACTTGGAATAGTTGAACTTGATGATGATCAAAGAGTAATAAACTATATTGAGAAGCCAACTTATACTTACTTTGATAGTATGGGGATCTATGTATACGAACCCAGGGTGTTGAAATATATAGAACCAAATGTATATCTTGATTTCCCAACCCTAGTTTTGCGTTTGATTGAAAACGGAGAGAGGGTATACGGTTATCTTCATGATAAACCACACTTTTGGTTAGATATGGGGCGATTTGGGGATTATCAAAAAGCAAGTGAGGAATTTGAGAAAAGAAAAGAGGAATTTTTGCCAAAATGAAAATCTTGCATGTGTTCCTGTTCTTTTCTATAAAACATGCTGGCGGTACTGTAGATCTTATCTATAAGCTCGCTTGTGCCCAAATGCAGAGGGGTCACAATGTTACAATATACACTGGTGATTACAAATTAGACAAAAAGTATGCAAGTTCTTTAAAGAATGTAAGAGTTGTGCCTTTTAGAAGTTGGTTAAATTCTGGATTTTACTTAATGCCCGGTATGATTGGGGAAGCAAGAAGAAAACTTAAAGAATTTGATATCATACACTTACATTGTTACAGGAGTTTTCAGAATATTGTAATTCATTATTATGCCAAAAAGTATGGCATTCCTTACGTCTTGGATGCCCATGGTTCTGTTCCAAGATTTTCAAGAAAAAGAAGAATTAAAAAATTATTTGATCTTACTTATGGTTATAAAATTATGAGGGATGCAAGTAGGGTCATCGCTGAAACAGAAACTGGGGCTGAGGAATATAAAAAATTTGGTGTGGAGCAGAAAAAGATTATTTTGTTGTCTCCTCCTTTCGATACGGAGGAGTTTGCACAGCTTCCACCACCTGGGAGATTTAGGAGTAAATTTGGTATTAGAGAAAAACGCATAGTTATGTTTTTAGGCAGGATAAACTGGGTTAAGGGCTTAGATTTTCTAGTGGAGTCTTTTTGTGAATTAGTTCAGTATCGAAAGGACGTGATCTTAGTAATAGTAGGCCCGGATGATGGATATAGAGCTACCCTTGAAGATTTGATTAAGAAATTGGATTTAGAGGGAAAAATTTTATTTACAGGGTTTGTAAGTAAAGAGGATAAACTTTCAGCTTTAGTAGATGCTGACGTAGTTGTTCAGACTTCGAGATATGAAGAGGGAGCATGGGCTCCCTTTGAGGCAGTGTTGTGTGAGACTCCAATTATAGTAAGTGCCAATACAGGTGCAGGAGAGGACGTTAAGAAAATAGATGCAGGATATCTAGTGGAATTTGGTAACAAGAGGGACTTATGCAATAAAATTCAATATGTGCTCAATAATCCAGATATAGCTATAGAGAAGGTAAAGAGGGCAAAAGAGTTTATAGAGAGTAATATGTCAATGAGGAAGAGGATTTGTGAATACGAGGAATTATATAATATCTGTATAAAGGAGAAAAAGGGCAGATAAATGCAGGATTTTGAAGAAGTAGTTGAGAATCTGGTATCCATAGCTGATAGTTATCCTGAACAGATTTCAGATGACAAGGCAAAAGGTATTTCCCAAGAAATTCTTAAAAACCTTTACATATCCATGCTCAAAATTCGGAGATTTGAAGAAAAGGTTATTGATCTTCTTTTCAAAAACGAGATAAAATGCCCAACACATTTGTATATAGGTGAGGAAGCAATAGCAACTGGGGTGTGTGCCAATTTAGGTAGAAGTGACTACGTGTTCAGCAATCATCGTAGTCATGGTCATTATCTAGCGAAGGGCGGTGATATAAAGTTACTTATGGCTGAGCTTTATGGGAAGAGAACAGGATGCTCAAAAGGTAAAGGTGGTTCCATGCACATTGTGGCACCTGAAGTTGGATTTATGGGTTCTTCAGCCATTGTCGGTGGTAATTTACCTTTAGCTGTAGGGGCTGCTTTAGCGTCAAAAATTAGAGGAGATGGTAAAGTAACTGTGGTTTTTTTTGGGGACGGAGCGACAGATGAAGGGGTATTTCATGAAGTCCTCAACTTTGCATCGTTATATAAGTTACCCGTCCTATTTGTATGTGAAAACAACTTTTTCTCTACGCATTTGCCGCTTCAGCTTAGACAACCATCACTAACTTTTTATAAAAAGGTTAAAAAATATGGCATTTGTAGTGAAGTGGTTTATGGGAATGATGTGCTCGAAGTATACAAAATTTCCTCGCATCTTGTGAATGAGTTACGCGCTGGTAAAGGCCCTGCCTTCATTGAGTGTATAACTTTTAGATGGAGAGCACATGTTGGTCCATGGGAAGATATTGATCTCGGTTTTAGAAAAAAAGAACTAGTGGAAAAATGGAAAAAAAGATGTCCTTTAAAGATGTTTGAAGAGTTGCTTATAAGAATTGGCCTTTTGTCCGAATCGGAGAGAGAAAATTTTCGTGAAAAAATAGATAGGGAAATAAAAGAGGCTCTGCTATTTGCGAAAGAGAGTTCATATCCTGAGGATAGTGAACTTCAACAAGATGTTTTTGAGTTGTCCTGTTAGATGAAAAATGAGAAAGATTGAGTATGTAGAAGCCATTAATGAGGCTTTTCATCAGATGATGGAAAGAGACGAACGTGTACTTATAATGGGTATAGGTGTTAATAGTCCATGGTATGTTGGACAGAGTTGTAAAGGACTACATGACAGATTTGGGAATAGCCGTGTAATTGATACACCTGTCGCTGAAAATGGCGTAACTGGTATAGCTGTTGGAGCTGCAATGGCAGGCCTGCGTCCCATTGTGGTTCATCCAAGGATGGATTTTATGCTCTATGCGATGGATCAAATAGTAAACCAGGCATCAAACTGGCATTATATGTTCGGGGGCAAGGTAAATGTTCCTGTAACCATAAGGGGAATAATAAATAGAGGGGGTGAGCAGGCTGCTCAGCATTCCCAGGCTTTGCATGCATTTTTTGCGCATGTTCCAGGACTTAAGGTAGTAATGCCAAGTACGCCATATGATGCTAAGGGACTTCTCGTAGCCGCTGTTGAAGATGAAAATCCTGTCATTTATATAGATGATAAATGGCTATACGAGATTAAGGGAGAGGTTCCTAAGAATTTATACTCAGTTGATATTGGAAAGGGTATTCTTCGTAGAGAGGGTAACGACGTAACTGTGGTTGCTGTTTCCTATATGGTGATTGAGTCAGAGAAAGCCTCTCAAGCTTTGGAAAAGGATGGGATAAGCACTGAAGTAATAGATTTAAGATCTCTTAAACCTTTGGATAAGAGCCTTGTAATAAAATCTGTTAAAAAAACCGGTAGGTTAGTCGTTGCTGATGTGGGCTGGAAGAGTTTTGGAGTTTCTGCTGAGTTAATAGCCGTAGTTGCTACTGAATGTTTTGATTGTTTAAAGGTGCCTCCTGTTCGTATCGCACTTTATGACGCGCCTGCTCCTTCAAGTTCGGCTTTGGAAAGAATTTACTATCCAAATGCTAACACCATAATCTCTGTTGTCAAAAGGTTGGTTGAGAAATGAGATTAAGGAGGGAACAATGAGCTATGTTGTTCCATTTGTTGCCATTCAGAAACAATATCAGCAATTGCGTGAGGAGATCTCAGAGCTTTTAGACGATGTTCTTTTTAAGAGAGCCGATTTCATTTTAAGGAAAGATTTAAAGGAGTTTGAGAAAAACTTCGCTTCTTTTCTTGGAGTAAAGTTTGCTATCGGTTTGAATAGTGGAACTGACGCATTGCATCTGGCTTTGCATGCTGCTGGTGTAGGACCAGGGGATGAAGTTATCACAGTGGCCCATACTTTCGTTGCGACTGTAGAAGTAATTGTCCATTGTGGAGCTACTCCGGTCCTTATAGATGTTGGTGAGGATTATAATATGGATGTCACAAAAATAGAGGAGGCAATATCTCCAAAAACTAAAGCTATAATTCCAGTTCACTTAAATGGTCGTATGTGTAATATGGAAAGGATAATGGATATAGCTAATAAAAATAATTTAATTGTAATTGAGGATGCTGCTCAGGCCATTGGAGCATCTTTTGATGGAAAAAAAGCAGGAACTTTTGGATTAATAGGTTGCTTTAGTCTTTATCCTATGAAAATTTTGGGGGGTATAGGAGACGGTGGAGTGTTGGTTACAAACGATGAGGCAATCGCTAAAAAAGTTCGTCTTTTGAGGGACCATGGTCAAGATAGAGAGACAGGAGATATTCTTCTTTTTGGATTTAATAGCAGGTTGGATAACGTTAATGCAGCTATTTTGAACCTTAAACTCAAGTTTTTACCAGACTGGATTAAGAGGCGCAGGGAGATTGCCTCCTTGTACCATCAGGGCTTATCCCATGTCCCGGAGATAAAGCTTCCCCCTCCACCGCAGGAAAATGATTGTTATTTTGATGTATATCAGAACTATGTTATAAGAACCAAGGATCGTGATGTCCTTGTTAAATATTTGAACAAATCTGGCATAGAAGTATTAATATCGTGGCCCAAGCCAATGCACCATCATATGGCACTTAACTTAAATCAATTCCATCTGCCTGTTACAGAACAAATATCAAAAGAGGTTATCTCTCTCCCTTTAAATACTGAAATCACCAATGAACAGGTAGAATATGTGATAGAAACCATTCGGAAATTCTATCAGAAATAGAGATGTTAGGAACAGAAAAAGAGAAATTAAAAGATTTTATTAAACGGTGGCCCAAAATTTACTACCTTTTCAAGAAAATCTATCACGTAGTGAAAGTACAGCACCTGAAGGAACTCTTACTCGGCACAAAAGTGAGAGAAAAAGAGTGGGCAACAAGACACCTTCATAAAGGTAGGGGGGATGATTGGGGTAATGAAAACAAAGATTGGATTGAGGGTTATTGGGATTCACAAACTCATCCACATAGACAGTTCTTGACAGATAGGATATGTGCTTTTTCACCCATTTCCAGTATCCTGGAGATAGGATGCAATAGTGGACCAAATTTATTTTGCTTGCTAGGAAATTCCCTATGGCTCAAATAAGAGGAATTGACATTAATCCAATGGCTATTCAAAGAGGTAATGAATGGTTAGCACAAGAAGGGATATCCAATGTTAGATTGTCTGTAGGTAAAGCAGATGAACTGGAAGAATTTCCCGATAAAAGCTTTGATGTTGTGTTTACAGATGCAGTCTTAATATAACAAGAATTTTCTTACCTTTGAATACCGAAATGAGCAATCAGCAAGTAAGGTTTAAGATAAAAGCTATTTGTAATTTCTACGCCGGATAAATGTAGATAATAGTTGATAACTTAAATTAACCTAAGATAGGATGCCAATGAGAGTAAGGACGTCTTTGATCCGAGCGGTTTATCCCTTTGCAAAAGCAGTATTGAGCCATCTTCCAGGTGGTAAAAAACTTGGGTGGAGTGTGTATAAGCTTATGACTCCTGAACCAGAACAGTGGATAAATGTCCATGGCGTGCCTCTTTTGATTAACATCCATGACGGTGGGATAGGCACTCTCCTATTTCGCCAAGGGAGTTATGCAATGGCTAGAGTCTCTGAAGTTCAGACATTAGTGAAGGAAGGAGATATTGTTATCGATATTGGTGCGAATATAGGCTACTTCACTGTATTACTAGCTAATCTTGTGGGCCCAAAGGGAAAGGTCTACGCATTTGAGCCTGATCCGCGCAA
>CAZESF010000031.1:0-10014 GCA_964515205.1 uncultured Planctomycetia bacterium | reverse complement strand
CCTCCTACAAGGTTGCAATAAACTATATAGGCACCAGTTTTAAGAGCTAAATTTTTCAGTATTTTTTTTCTTCTCTTTGTCTTTCCTACAAAAAAAGGAGATGCAGAAAGATTAAAAACAATATCTACTTTATGAGAAAAATCATAAAAAACAGAAAAAGGTTTTTTCCAGATATCTTCACAAATAGTTACTGCAAACTTCAATTGAGAATTGAAAATTAACGGCATCTCATTCCCAAACAGAAAATATCTTTTTTCATCAAATACAGAATAATTAAAAAGAGATGTTTTTTTATAAACATATTTTATCTTTCTGTTTTGAATAATAAAACAAGCATTGAAAAGATTGTTATTTTCTAAGAGGGGTGCTCCCAAAAGCACAACTATATCTTCACTAACATCAACTATTTTTTTTGTAAATTGAAAAGATACGCTTAAAAAATCAGGATTAAGAAGAAGGTCTTCTGGTGGATAGCCAACAAGAGCAAGTTCAGGAAAGATAATAAAGTCTGATTTTAACTTTTTCGCTTTCTTAACGGAAGAAACAATCTTTTTATAATTGCCTTCAATATCTCCTACGATAGGATTAATTTGTGCTAAAACTACTCTTATTTTGTTCATCCTGCTTAATATTTTTTTTCATCTCATAGGTAAGAATTACTGCTTCAGCAATCTCTTTCATAGGAATTCTTCTATCCATACTCATTTTCCGTATTAAATTATAAGCATCTTCCTCTGATAAATTTTGCTCCTTCATCAAAATCCCTTTAGCTTTTTCTATCTTCTTTCTTGCCTCAAGCTCTTCCTGAATAATTTTTGTCCTTACTAAAAGTTCAGTATTTTCAATAGCTACAGCTGCTTGATTTGCTACAGTAGTTAAAAGTTCAATCTCACTTTTTTTGAAACGGTGAGGAGATGTGGTATAGCAGTTTATTACCCCAATTACTTTACTTTTTACCATCATAGGAACAGAAAGCATAGAAATCAATCCTTCCTTTTTTGCTAACTCTTTTTCTTTATATCTTTTATTTTTCTGCACATTTAAAATCACACAAGGCTTTTTTTCTTTAGCTACAAGTCCTACAATTCCTTCTCCCATCTTTATACTTCTTTCCTTAAGATACTCCTTACTTAATGCTTGCGTAGCTCTCAATTTTAATTCTTGAGTCTTTTCATCTAAAAGCCATAAAGAACAAATCTTTGCCTCCATTACATTTGCAGTAACAGTAACTATCAATTTTAGAATATCTTCCAGGTAAAGGTCACTGGTTATAGCTTTACTTATTTTACTTATTGCTTCTAAAAAACTTTTATAAGAAATCTTTTTCATAGTTAATAGTTAAAGGAAGAATCTAACTCCTAATGTAGCCAAACTCACAATGATACCGGAAAATAAAACCCCACAGAATACTGCTAAAACTGTCTTAGAAAGAGAAAAATTTAATAATCTTGCCACCAGTGTTCCAGTCCAGGCACCTGTTGTAGGAAAAGGAATAGCCACAAATATTATCAGTCCTAAATATCCCCAAAGAGAAACTTTTCTTGATTTCTTTTCGATTTTAGCAAACCACCAACTTAAAACTTTACCTATTATCTTAAATTTTATTAATTTTTTAAAAAGAAAATCAAAAAGAAAAAATAAAGGGATTACCGGCAGCATATTTCCCAAAATTGAAAGAATATAACTTTTAAATAAAGGTAGACCATTTACAATAGCAAAAGGTATTGCTCCTCTCAGCTCTACTATAGGAGAGGCAGCCAGAAGCACAGTTAAAACCTCAAGTCTCATATCCGTATTTTCCTACTAAAGGAACAAAAACACAACCTCCGGCGTTATTTTTGATATATTTATCCTTTTCTTTTTTATCAATAATCATTAACTCCTGATGATAAAGATTTCCTACTGGAATCACCAATCTTCCACCTTCTTTCAACTGGGAAAGTAAAGGAGGAGGAGTAATTTTTGCACCGGCAGTAACAATAATTTTATCAAAAGGAGAAAATTCCTCCCATCCTAATGTTCCATCGCCTACTTTTATTTTTATCTTAAAATTAAATTCTTCAAGCCTTTTTTTGGCAATTTCAGCTAATTCTTTAATTCTTTCTATACTGAATACCTCGCATCCCAAATAACACAAAATTGCTGCCTGATACCCACTGCCTGTTCCAATCTCTAAAACCTTCTCACCTTTTTGAGGATGAAGTAGTTGTGTCATTAAAGCTACCATAAAGGGTTGAGATATAGTTTGTTCATAACCTATAGGAAGAGGACGATCCGCGTAAGCAAATTTCTTCATTTGGGATGAAACAAAAAGCTCACGAGGAATATTTAAAAAAGCTTCTAATATAGATTTGTCATTTATTCCACGAGGAATTAATTGCTCCTCTATCATTTTTTTTCTTAATTTATAATAATCATTCTCTTTCATCAGTTCTTTTTTTATATAGATGAAAAAGAAACCTTATAAACCTTAAAGTATCCAATAAAGGGTGGATTTTACTTAAAGCTTTCTTATAATAGATACTACGAATAGGAATAAACTTTATAGGAACTCCCAGACGGGCTGCTTTTATGATGATTTCTGATTCAATCTGGAATTTATTTGTCTCAATATTTAACTTTTCCAATACTTTTCTTTTTATCAGGCGAAATCCACATTGAGAATCAGGAATTTTTTGTTTTGTAATTTTAGAAATAAGCCAGGACATCAATTTATTAGTAAATACCCTAATCTTAGGCATACCTTCTGGATTCTGCATACGGTTACCCACAACAAAATCATCATTATTTTCAGCGGCTTTTAAAAACTTATCTAAATCTTCTGAAGAATGCTGGTTATCTGCATCCATAGTTATAACATAATCAAAATCTTCATTTTTAAAAAGATAATCAATACCTTTCTTTAATGCCAAACCTTTGCCTAAATTCTTCTCATTTCTTATCAAAAGAATTCCTTTTCCTTCAACTACTTCAGCTGTGGAATCTTGTGAACCATCATCAATAACTAAAACAGGTATTTCTTTTTTCTTTAAATCGTCCAAAACCGCACCGATAGTTTCCCCCTCGTTATACGCAGGAATGACTACCCAAATCTTTTTTTTCATCACTCCAGCCAAAATCTCTCAAATATATACCACTGCTCAGGATATTTTCTGATATATTTTTCCAAAACTAAAGCACATTCTTGAGCAATCTCATCTTCACTTTTCTTTCTTTCTCCTTTAAAAGGAGAAATGGGAGTCTCAAAGATTAACTCATAAAACTTTTCTTTTTTACGAATAAGAAAGGAAGGCACAATATAAGCATCGGCACGAAGAGAAAGAAAGATAGGACCGCGAGGAATAATACAATCTTTTCCAAATATTTTTACCTTTCTTCCACTGTGAGAAAAATTTCTATCTCCTACAAAAGCCACAACTTTCCCTTCTTTAAGTGCTTTAAAACACCTTTTTATTCCCTTTCCTGTTAATACCACCTCTATACCAAAAATTCCTCTTTGAAAGTTAAAAAAACGTGTAAGCCTTTTATCCCTATGGGGTAAAGCAACAGCACAGATTTTACAACCTAATAAAGAAGTCAACGCAGCCCCCAACTCATAATTACCTAAATGAGCAGTGAAAGCAATTATTCGTTTTTCCTCAGAAAACATTTTCTTTACCAAATTTAATCCTTTAACTTTTACATATTTCTTAACAAAATTCATATCAATCTTGGAAAATCTAAAAAAATCTACAAGATATAAAGCAAAATTCTCAAAAATTTTTTTTACTATCTTCTTTGCCTTCCTTTTGTCTTTAAGAACAGGAGAAAGATTAAATGATAAAATTTTTCTATCTTTTTTAGAAAAATAAAACTTTAATCTTGCTAATAATTTAGCGATAGTGTACCCTGCATTGCGTGGCAAATTTAAGGCAATAAACCTTCCCAAGAGAAAAAGATAATACATATTAAAGGCAGCTTAAAGCTAATTCCGCAATACGTAAAGAAGAATCAGTAATACTTAAATTTTTTGCTTTTTCTTTTAAAGAAAATAATTTACTTTTATCCTTCAGGAGTGAATCCAAAAAAATAGATAGCTCTTTTAAATTTTTTGCTTTTAAAATTGTTCCTTTTTTTAAAAGAAAACGTGTATTTTTTTCCTCCTGACCAGGAATAGGATTTATCAGAATTGTTGCCAATCCTTTAGCTAAAGCTTCTGAAACAGTTAATCCTCCTGCTTTAGTAATAATAATATCTGAAAAATCCATAAGTTTATATATAAAATCTACATAACCAAAATAAAAAACTTTATTTTGGAAAAAAGAAAAATTCTTCTTAAACCACTTATAAAGTTTTCTATTTTTACCACAAACTACAATTATTTGCAAATTTTTAAAACTTTTATCAATTATCTTAACAATTTTGTCCAGTTGTCCGATGCCTAAACCTCCTCCCATAATTAAAACTGTAGGCAAATCTAAATCAAAACCAAATTCTTGAGCGATTTCTTTTCGAGGAAAGGGTTTTAAAAACTTTATAGAGATAGGAATACCGGCTATTTTTATCTTTTCTTCTTTAATTCCTTCTTTTATCAAAATCTCTTTTGCTTCTTGAGATGCCACAGTATAGAAATCTACCTCTGAATAAATCCAGAAGCAGTGGGGATAATAATCAGTTACAACTCCTATTAGAGGAATACTAAAATTAAGAATTTTTTTTAAATCAGCAATTATTCCACAGGGAAAAGCCTGGGTAGTCAAAATTAATGAAGGTTTAATCTTGTCAATTAATTTATAAATCTTAACCAATGCACATCTATTTATAATTTTCTGCAAAGGAGTCAGAGTCTTCATTACACTTTTTCTATCATAAAGCTTTCCCCACAGCTGGGGAAAATATTTTATCGTCAATCCATATAAGAAATTTACCTTTTTTTCTAAGAGAGGACTGATATAATCAAAGATATTTAAACTAAGAACATCTAAGGAAGGAGCTCTATATTCTAATGCTTCTTTTATATTTTCTGCTGCCTTTTTGTGTCCTCCTAACTGAGAAATATGAAAAATTATTATTTTTTTCATTTACCATTGGGGAAAACCTTTAAAAATGCATCTACTACTTGAGGATGAAACTGAAGCCCTTTATTTTTCTTAATTTCACTTTTTGCCTCCTGAGGTGATAAAGCCTTTCGGTAGGGTCTATCGGAAGTCATAGCATCATAGGCATCAGCAACAGCAATTATTGCGGATATGAGAGGAATTTTTCTTTCTTTCAACCCTTCAGGATAACCTTTCCCATCAAAGCGCTCATGATGATACTTTATTGCCTCTATTACTTTTCCTAAGTCTTTGATAGGGGATAAAATTTCCACACCAATTAAAGGATGTCTTTTTATAAACTCCCATTCTTTCTCATTCAGAGAAGTAGGTTTATTCAAAATAGTCTCAGGAACTCCTATTTTACCAATATCATGAAGTAAAGCAGCAATTTTCAAATTATGTTCAAACCTATCCCAATCTTTTATTCTTCTTATTCTTTTGAGCTGATGAGCAATCTTTAAGCTTAAATCTACTACTCTCTCTGTATGCCCAATTGTATATTTATCCTTAGCTTCAATAGCTTGTGCTAAAGCAGAGATAGTTTGTAAAAATAGCTTCTGGTTCCTCTCTAACTGCAGACGTAAATCTTCAAATAAAGAGGCATTACGAATAGCCATTGCAACATCGGAGGAAAGAATAGAAAGAAAGGCCAATTCATCTGAAGAAAACTTTTTCTTAGAAAGTTTTTCTCCTAATACAAATACTCCCAAAAGTTCATCGTGAAAAAAAATAGGAAGAGCTACTTTTACTTTAATTAGAGAGAGAAGATAAATAAGTTGTTTAAAAAAATCCTTATAAATTTTATTTTTCTTTATCTTTCCTCTTTTTAACCATCTTTTTACATTTTCCAAGATAAGATAATTACTTTTATCCAGACGATAAGAAGAATCTAAAAAATATCTAATTAAAGGTGAATCAAAAGATAGTCTTACCAGTCCCGAAGGAATTTTAATTCCTTCCTTTCCTTTAGAAATTGTCAGAACATATACTTTTTTGTCTTTTTGATAAAGAAAAATTCCTGCGTGTGTTACCCTTAAATTTCTTATTACTGCACGAATAATAAGTTTTATCAAAGTATCTGTGCGATGGATAAGAATCATCTGGCGAGCAGCTTTCTCAAGCTCTTTACGATAGGAAATGCGCATAAAGAGATTATTTCTTCAAATAATAAGAAACTAATTTATCAAATGCCATTAAATCTATGGGTTTAATTAAATATTCTTGAGCTCCCAATCTCTTTGATTTTACTACCGCTGACCTATCCTCCTTTGCGGTAAGCATAACAACTTTTGCCTCTTCTTCATTAGCTACTTCCCTAATTTTTTTTAACACTATAAATCCATCTTCAGGCATATCCATTCTTATATCTAAAAATACTAACTCCGGTCTTTCTTTAGTAAATAAATCAATAGCTTCTTTAGCATTAGTAGCACATAAAACCTTGATATTCCTTCTCCTTACTAAGAAATTTTTTAGAAATTCTACTGTTTCTTTTTCATCATCAACAATTAATACTTTATTCATTTTGAAAATATTATATCATACAATAGAAACTTTTTCTATATTTCCTTCCCTTGAGGGTATAGTTACAATAATAAAATGTTACAGGTATTTTTGTTGCAGTAAGGGAAGAGGGAATTAATTCTGTAAGCTGAGAAGACAAGTAATGTTTGATTTGTAAACCTACACATCTTTATATTCTCCCTTATATCAATAATTCATCTCTGAAAACCTACCTCTTGTCAATAAAAACTTTAATTTTGTTTTTATTTTCTTTTTATAGTATTTAAGCCATTCATCTCTTCAGCCTTGTTATGGCCACGGTCTATTGATTCGGCCCTGGGCTTCCCACTCACACATTGTTGGGCTTTTCTGGTCCAGAAGAATCATCGGTTGCCTGAGGCATGAATACATCTAGAAATAAGAAAGTTTTTATTAGTCAGTTAAAGTGGGAAAATTAATCTCTTGAAAGAGAAGATTTATTACTAATTAAACTCCTTATTTTTTTATGAATAATAGGATTTGCTGTAATGTAACCTATACTTTTATAAGTAGGAATATTTCCTTCTAAATCAGTAAACTTACCTCCCGCTTCTTCAATTAAACAAACACCAGCAGCAAAATCCCACGGTTTATCGTTATACTCAACTGCTGCATCTAACTTACCTTCAGCAATATAACTTAATGTACGCGCAGAAGAACCAAACATTCTTATATTAAAAACATCCTTAGCAAGTTTATCTAAATCCTTTAACATTCTGTAAGGTGCATAGCGAATACTAGAATCAAAAGAGATAGAACATTCTTTTAAATTCTCTCTTGAAGAAACAGAGATTTTTCCTCCATTTTTATAAGCGCCATTGCCTTTCTCCCCTACATAAAGTTCATCTTCTTGAGGTATGTAAATTACTCCCAGGATAAATTTACCTTTATACAATAATCCAATAGATACTCCGAAAATATCAATATTTCTTATATAATTATGTGTGCCATCTAAAGGATCAATAATCCAAAGATAATCACATTCAAGATTTTCCTTAGTTTCTTCTTCTCCTAAGATTCCATGGGAGGGAAATTGAATTTTAATTTTTTCTACAATTATTCCTTCAGCTTTTTTATCAATTTCAGTAAAAAGATTTCTATCTCCTTTAGAATAAACTTTATTCACTTTTCCAAAATTATCAAGTAAGAATTTTCCTGCTTCTTTAGCTGCTTCAATAGCTAAATTAATCATTTTTAATTTTTTTCTATTTTCTCTTTAAGCAAGAGGGGATGTACTTACTTTCTCAAATTCTAAAGCTATTTTCCATCCTTGATTTGTTTCTTCTACTCTTTTTACCTTTCCTTTTATAAAATAGGGTCCTATTTCTTTCATGAAAAAGGGTAAGTTCATAGGAGCTAAGGTTAATCTTCCCGTAACTATTTTACCTACCTCAAGAGGTTGATGAGAAATAATTTTTATTCCTCCTGCACTAATATCAATTACTTTTATTCCTTCCTTGAACTCAGAAAAAGTCAAATTTATTTTTTCTTCCTCTTTTAGATACCAACGACTAAATTTCCTTTTTTCTTCCCCTTCCATCTCTCCTCCTCCTTTACTAAAGCTTCTTTTGATAAATTTACCTTTTGAACTGATTTCTATGTAGAAAACTTCTTTCTCGCAAAATTATATCATTAATTTCTTATTAAGACAACATAAAAACAACTGTTATTAGAAAAGTAAAGGCACATGGTATACACCTAAAATCCTTATCATTCTTTGATAAGAAGTTATTTAAAAGGTTAAAAAAGCACGCATTAAGATTAAAGGTTTCCTCTAAAAAGAAGAAGATAAAGAAAATTCCTTCTTCATCTAAAGCAAATCCATCTTTGAGGAAAAAATCAAGAAAAAAAGGAAATTTAAATAATCCCCAAACAAATCATTCAATTTACCAGCCTACTAATATAATAAACACCAAACAGATATTTTTAAGAAAAGAAAACAAAAAATGGCAAAGATTTAAAGAATTCATAAAGGAGAATACTTTTTTGAGCCCGACCCCCTCATAGATTGGAGAGCTTATGGTAAAATATTGCCTTCTTTAAATCTTTACCAAAAAGGAGGGTCGGGCTATGACTTATTATAGCATATTTAAAGGGATGGTAAACTTTTTTGATTATAGGCTTAAAATGATAAGATATGCATTAGAATTTGGGGTATCAAAGACAAGCAGGAAATTTAAAACCACAAGAAAGACAGTCTATAAGTATCTAAAAGGTATAAACAAGAAGGTCTGGAAGGATTAAAGAATAAACCAAAAACACCTAAAAGGATACCTCAAATGCTTTAGCCAAAATTCTGCACTCTTTCTTAAACCTAAATTTGCAGGATATGGATGTTTAAAACCTAAGGAAAGTAACTTCTTTATACTATAAATTCTATCTTTCAAAAAAAATTTTAATCTTCTTCCTAAAAAAGGTAAATTTAATAACATAGGTTTCAGACAAGATGGAATTCTGAAAGGAGATTTAGCTTTTATTGTCTCGGTAAAGATATCAACTATCTCTTTTAAAGTTAAAATCTCTTTGTCAGCTACAAAAAAAGTGCCTTCTGTAAATTCTTCCTTAGATAGAGAAAATATCATAGCCTCTACCAAGTTTTTTACATACAACAAGTGCAATTTGTATTTCCCTTCATCTACTAAAGGAAAAAGTCTGCATTTGAGTAAAAAAAGAAACAATCCTAAAAGATGTGGTTCAGACTCTCCATATACCATACACGGTCTTAAAATAACAGTTTTCAACCCTTTTTTTCTATAATCTAAAACTATTTTTTCTGCTTCTATTTTTGAAATTCCATAGATGTTGGTTGCTTTGTAAGGCAAATCTTCCACTAAAGGTAAATTTTCATTTCCACTTACTACTGCCACAGAGCTTAAATATACCATTTTTTTTATATTTAATTTTAAAGCTAACTCACAAATATTCTTTGTTCCCAAAACATTAACTTTATATAATTTCTTCCTTTTATTACCCACATAACCTGCACAATGAAAGATCACATCTAAATTTAAATCTTTAATCTCTTTAATAAAACTTGTCTCTGTTATATCCGCATATATAAATTTTACTTCAAAAGGAGCTAAATACTTTATATTTTTGGAATTTTTTCTCACCAAGCAAAAAATATTGTTTTGCTCATCCAAACAAAGTCTTTGAACAAGAAATCTTCCTATAAAACCTGTAGCTCCTGTAACCAAAATATTCATTTGTTTATTTTATCATATATTCTTTCAAATAGTTACACAACATCTAATGTTGTGTAATACCAAAAAATTACACACCCGGCAGGTATGATTTATCTCAGGAATTGAATTATTTTGGAGGATTTTTTTGCAGAAATTTTTTAAGATATTTAAAGTAGTCTGAATCGGTAGAAAGAAGAAGGGTTGTGTTT